>JAFQKZ010000037.1 GCA_017414725.1 Clostridia bacterium | reverse complement strand
CACAATATAAACAAAATTTTATCAGAATTTAATATGTTGAGCATTAAAAATAAACAAACTGACGATCTTTCTGCTGGCGAAAAACAAAAATTAAATATCACAAGTACAATAGTAATGAATCCTGAAATATTAATTCTTGACGAGCCAACATCAATGATAGATCCTGAATCGCGGAAATTTATAGCAAATTCCATAAAAAAAATTCACAAAGTTGCAAAAACTACAATGCTTTTGATAACCCATGATATTCGTGATGTTTTACAGGCTGACAAATTAGTTGTTATAGAGCAAGGCGAGTTGGT
Organism: Clostridia bacterium; assembly: GCA_017414725.1. Lineage (GTDB taxonomy): Bacteria > Bacillota > Clostridia > Oscillospirales > Acutalibacteraceae > UMGS1491. The sequence continues at coordinate 8,620 of JAFQKZ010000037.1, read as the reverse complement.
ATTTTGGGGTTCACTTGCTGAATTCTCGACAAGTGAATACACGGACAATGTTATCACGACTGATTCAATTCAAATATTGAGTTTTTTGGAAAAATCTGGATATAATGTTTCGAAAACAAAAATTTCTGTGGAAGAGTGTGCAGATGAGATTGTAAACTTATTGGAGAAAAGACTATAAATGTTAGAAATCAAAAATCTTTGTTATTCTCACGAAAACGGCAAAAAAATATTGAACAATATAGATTTTTTTGTGCAAGACGGAGAAATTTTGGGAGTAACTGGAAAAACTGGGTCAGGGAAATCGACTTTAGCTAAAATACTGAATACAATTTCACGACCAACTAGTGGGAAAGTGCTTTTAGATAAGTTAAATATTCATGACGAATTTGTAAATCCAAGAGAAGTTTTCTTTAAAATTGGGTTAGTTTTTCAGCACCCGGAAGACCATTTTTTTGAAAATACAGTATATGATGAGCTTGCGTATGGACTAAGAAACAAAAACGTAAGCGAAAATGATATACAAAAAAAAATATATAATTTGGCTGAAAAATTAAAATTAAATCGTGTTTTTTTATCAAAATCGCCCACAAATATTTCTGGAGGAGAAAAAAGAATTTGTGCTATAGCGGGAATTTTGATCATGCAGCCAGAAGTATTGATTTTAGATGACCCATTAATTGGTTTGGATTCAAAAAATAGACAAAATTTAATAGAAATATTGTTAAATTATCACAAAGAAATGCAAAAAAAATTAATAATTATTTCAAGTTCACTAGAAGATATCTTGTGCATATCAAACAAAATATTGGTTCTTGAGGATGGAAAACAACTTTATTTTGGTAATATAACCAAAAATATAAAAAAATATGGTTTTGAATTGCCAGATGTCACAAAAATAATGTCTAATGTTAGTATAAAATATCCTAATATTAATAATGATGTGTTCAGAGTTCAAGACGCCGTGTTAAGTATAAGAGAAGTTTTGAATAAGAGGTGATTGATTATGGGTTTGAGTGACATTAATAGTGATAATAGGCGGAATTCGTTTGTATATAACCTTGACCCTAGGGCAAAAATTTTTGTTTCGGCTTTTATTACAGTATTAGCTTTTGTGTTAAAAAGAACAATTTCTCTGGTAATTGTTTTTGCTTTTTGTGTGTTTTTTACAATTGTTTCGAGGATTTCATTTATAAAAATTTTTAAAAAAAATTGGTTAATAATTCTAATTTCTGCTTTTAGTATAATTTTAAATACTATTTTTACATTAAATTTTAATATGTTTATAAGATTGCTTTCTATTATATTAATAAATTCATTAAGTATGATTACAATTTCGTTAAACAATATATCTCACACTGTTGAAAAAATGTTTGAATTCACAAAATTAATAGGTATAAATCCGAGAAGTGTCGCACTAACTGTTAATATTTCGATAAGATTTGTTTATATAATGTTAAAGGAAATAAAAAAGGTATACGAATCCAAACGTTCGCGAGGAGCTGATTTATTTAATAAGAATTTAATAAAAAGGATAAAGCTATATGTGTCTATTTTAATGCCAGTTTTTGTTTTATCAATGCAAAAAACGGACGAATTTGCGCAAGCGCTTGAATCTAAGTCTTATGATTTTAACAACAAAACCACAACGTTAATTGAATATAAATTTCATAAAAACGATTTTTTAGTTTGCTTTATTACAATTTTGTTAGGAATAGTAGTGATATTATGCGAAATGTTAACAAAAAGCTAGACAGAAATATAGTTTTGGTTATAAGTTATGATGGAACCAGATATTCTGGTTGGCAGGTACAAAAAAATTCAACAACTGTGCAAGAAATTTTTCAAAATGCACTAAAAAATGTTATTCTTGAAGATGTTGATATCAAAGGATGTAGTCGGACTGATGCTAAGGTCCATGCTAACAATTATTACGTTAATTTTAAAACTTCAAGTAGAATAAGTGTAAAAAACATAACAAATGCTATGAACAGGTTTTTACCATATGATATTTGTGTTAAAAATGCATTTGAAGTCAGTGATGATTTTCACGCGAGATACTCTTGTACAGGGAAAGAATATGTATACAAAATTTGGAATCATCAGATTCGTAATCCCTTTATGCATGATTATGCGCTCCATTATTGGTACGATATAGATTGCGAAAACTTGAGGGATGTAAGAAAATATATTATTGGAGAGCACGATTTTACTTCTTTTGCGACATTGGACAAGCGTAATGCACAAAATATGATCAGAAATGTACACGATTTTGATGTTATTAGACAAGAAAATGTTATAGAGATAAAAATTAGTGCCAATGGTTTTTTGTATAATATGGTGCGAATTATTGTTGGAACTTTGTTAAGAATAGCTCAAAATAAAATAAAAATTCACGATATTCCGTATATTATTGACAAAAAAGACAGGAAATATGCTGGCCCTACTGCGCCACCTCATGGTTTATATCTAAACCGAGTTTTTTATGATAATATTGAATTCAAGGAGTGAAAAATGATTACAAAAACGTTATTTAAAAGTAATTTTTTGAAAGAAATTAAAAAAATCATACTATTGCTAAGTACTGTTTTCATATTTTTGGTGTTCTGGGCTAATAGAACAAGTTTTTGTCCAGAAAATATAGTCTTATGGGCGAAAAATATGTTATTCTTGTTCAAAATTAATAAAAATATTTCGAGTGATCTCCTTGAAAACAATATATCAAAGCAAAATATTAAAAGTATTGGTAACAATTTTGTTATTTTAGGTAACAACTCGTTTTCTTTTTTAGATAAAAACGGATGTACACTACGATCACAAAGGCATAATTTATCAAATCCATGTGTAAAAAGCTCAGGTCCTAGAGCAATCATCTATGATATTGGTGGTAAAAAAATTAATATTGAAACGATTTGTGGGAATATACTAAAAAAAGAAACAAAAAAAGAAACAATTTCGTGTAGTATTTCTGAAAGTGGCACATACGGAGTACTCACAAATTCTCAAAGTTATTTATCTGAACTTAAAATTTATAACGAAAAAAATATTAAAAAATTTGAAAACTACTTTTCAGAACATTATATTTGTGATGTCGAACTTAATTCTACTGGTGAAGAATGCCTTTGTTGTGGGGTTTTTGCTGAAAATGGAGATGTAAGTTCGTATATATATGTTCTGGATTTTAAGCAGAAAACGCCAAAAATTAAATTACAAATAAATGACAATTTAATTACAAAAATTAAATATTTAAATAATAAAAACATTTTGGCGATAGGTGATAATTTTGTTTCTATAATAAATTTAAATTCAAAAAATATTAAAAATTATTTATATAATGGAAAGTTTTTGAAGTTTTATGATTTTAAAAAAGATAAAGGAATCTGTTATTGCCTCGTTCCTGATCTTGAATCTAATCAAAATTATGAGATTCATGTTATAAATACATTAAAAAAGGAAACGATTTTTAGTGTAAATTGTCAAAATATTAAAGATATATTATATACAGGTAACAGAGTTTTTATATTACATGACAGTGGAATATCATCATACAATGTTAACGGAAAATTAGAAAAAACTATAACTACAAATAATATTTTTGAAATAGTATTTGGGAATTCTAACTCGTTTTTGTATGCTATTGATAAAAATCACGTATCTAAAATTAAAATTTAGATAATTTCGGCTAGTTTTTCTATCTTTTGATGTTCGTAATATTCTTCTTCAAATTTTAAACAACATTTAAGCTTACCGCAAACCCCAGATAATTTGGTTGGATTTAAAGACAAGCCTTGATCCTTCGCAACTTTAATAGGGATCGGTTCATATTCGTCTAAAAAGCTTTTACAACATAATTTTCTCCCACATACTCCTAAATCACCCAAAACTTTGGCCTGATCACGGGAATTTAATTGTCGTAATTCAATGCGTACTCTGAAAATTAGTGCTAATTCTTTTGCCAAATTCCTGAAATCAATGCGTGAGTCAGATGTGAAATAAAAAATCATTTTTTTTCTGTCAAATAAATATTCTATATCCATCAAGTTCATGTTAATTTTATGTTCCGAAATCTTTTTTTTGCAAATTTGTATTGCTTTTTCTTTGTCGCGTAATAAATTTTTAATCATTTCTAAATCTTTTTTTGTTGCTTTTCTAAGTATTCGCTCATTTGTGTCAAGTACAAAACTGAAATTAATCTCGCTTAAATTTTTGGCAAAGTGAACTTCTCCGTGCTCTATGCCACGTTTAGTCTCAGCTATTATAATATCTCCAGCTATAATTTCGTCCGGAATCTCATTAAGAGAATATTTAAAATATGTTATCTTCCCAATGTTTTTGTTGAATCTTACGCCTAATATTCTGTCCATCTTTTCAACTTCTTTGCAATAAAATTATAATATGATTAACAAATAATTAATTAAAAGATTGAAATTTATGTTTCTATCGACCAAATTTAATATATACTGCAAATCGTCTATTGTTTGTGTTATAGAATTTTTGTTTTCCTGATTATTCCTAAATAAATTTATATATCTTTCTAATATATTTTTAATTAACGATTTTAAAAAAATTCTGTTGTTTGGTATTTTCGACAAAATTTCTAAAATATTAGATTTGTTTTTGTTTATTATTGATCTGAAAATTTGTTCAGATATATCTGAAATTTCATTTTTTTCATCGTTTTCTTGTGCATAATATCTAAAAATTTCGCATCTTGATCTGACAGTTTCCAGTAAATTGGTTGCCGAAGAGCAAATTAACATAAACTTAACATAATTCGGTGGCTCTTCAAGAATTTTTATAAATGCATTTTGCGCTTGCACAGTCATGTGATCAGCTTGATTTATAACGTAAATTTTGTAGTCACTTTCGTTCGGAATTATGTGTGCATCTTCTCTGATTTCTCTGATTTGATTTATTTTTATTGAGTTTGAATCTTCTTCCAGGCTAATTATTTTTATATCCGGATGCGTGTTGTTTTCAATTTTTTTGCACGAATTACACAAATCACATGCTTGGTTTTCGTTATTACATACAAAAACTTTGATTATTTTTTTTAGGTCATCAAAAATATTCATGTCATTTGTTTCTATTATTAATGCGTGCGGAATCTTTTTTTTCTGTGCAAGATTATATAATATTTCAATCCCTGTTTTCATATTTCTCGAATCTCCTGTTGATTTATTCTTTATATATTTTTAAATTTTCTCAAATCTATCTACATCTAAAACAAATATAATCGCTCCACCAGTCGTGATTTCGAATGACTTGGCGTTAAACGAATTAAAATAATTATTTAAACTTTCTGTAACAAGTTGTTTGCGTTTACTGCTATATTTCGAAATAATATCTATCACTTTGTTCGTTTTGTTGTCTTCAACGCCAATTATTAAAGTTGTGTTACCGGATTTTAAAAATCCGCCTGTAGATGCCATCCGTGTAACCTGAAAATTTTCCTCGGTCAGTGCATCCATCACTATTGAAGAGTCGTTTTTGCCCATGATTGCCATTACAAGCTTCACGCGAACACCATCTTTCGTTTAAATATACCTAATTTTATCATATCATAATCTATTTTAATACATTTATTTTCGATATATTTCTTGTTAATAAATTGTTAATAATAGATTTGTTTATTTTTTGCCCCGGAATCACAATTGGTACTCCTGGGGGACACGGAGAAATAATATCACTCGAAATTCTATTTAAACTATTCATAACATGTATTTCTTCTGATTCTGATAATAGAGCTTGTGTAAGTGAAATCTCAGTCTTATAATCATTTTTTGTGTTATTTATATTTGGTTTAAATTTGTTTTTTGTTTCGATTTTGTTAATAAAATTCTCGAGCCTTTCCCAGTCTAAATTACTATTTAACGGACTTGGTATCAGCACTACGTAATTTTCGTCGCATAATTCAGGCTCTATTTTGTGTTCACGCATTTTTTCGCCTAATTCAAATCCCGTGTAGCCTATAGAAAACGCTCCAAACGCGATTCTGGTGGGATCAGTTTTTACGTGATCATTTAAAACAAATATATTTTTTTGCCGTGCCAAAGAATTAATGTATTCAACTTTTTGTGTAAGTTCTTTAAATTTTTGATTTATATTATCGTTTTCTAGCCAATCTGCACACAAACTCATAGAAGACATAGTAATATATGACGGGCTTGTCGACCCAAATAATGCCATTGCTGATTTTGCTTGATTGGTTAAGTTTTTGTTATAAATTTGTTTGTTTATGTGTAACCAGGCACCACCCGTTAAAACCGGAAGAGTTTTGTGTGCAGAATCAGCTGTTATATCTGCCCCTAAATTTATAGGGTGAATGCCCAAAAATTTTAAATGTGAACCGTGTGCATTGTCAATTATTAACAAAATTTTATGCTTTTTGCAGATTTCGGAAATTTGTTTGATATCCTGCAAAATCCCGTGATAACTTGGACTAGTCAAATAAACAGCTTTAATATTATTAGTGTTTATTTTGTTTTCTAGATCTTCAAGATTGATTTCAGTAGCAAGTCCTGAGTTTTTACAGATTTTCCGTTCTAGCCATACAGGCGTAATATTTAAAAGCGCCATAGCCGAAATCGCAGATCTGTGTATTATGTTATCGCACAAAATTTTATCTCCGGATTTTGCCGAAAGCCGAATCATAGTTTGTATGCAAAGTGTGTTGCCGCCACATGAAATAAAACTGCTATCAGTATCGTATATTTTAGATATTTGATTTTCCAAATTTTTAATTATTCCTGATGATTCGTATAAGCTATCCGTGCACGGGAGTTCTGTGAAATCCAGAGAAATTAAATTATTATCAAAAAAATTATTTTTATGTCCTGGTGTATGAAATGATGAGAAATTCTCGTTTCTATAGTCCTCTAGAAATTTGTAAAAGTTGTTTTTCAATGTTTTGGCTCCTTATATACTTACATTTTACGATTTTTTATTATTGCAATTTATAATATAATAATTATAATTATGTATGTCAGTAAAAAATTACGGACAGAAATTTTTTTGAGGAGGAATCTTATGGACGAATATATTTCTGAAAAAGAAGAAAATTTGGTACAAGAAGATTGTTCGTGTGAAACATGTAATGCATGTGACGAACATGAATATGTTCTTGAAACCACTGATTTAACTAAAAAATATTCGCGTGAAACTGCATTGAAAGACGCAAATTTTAAGATTCGCAAGTCTGATATATACGGACTTATTGGTAAAAATGGTGCCGGAAAAAGTACAGCAATTAAGCTTATATCCGGTTTGATTTCGCCAACTTCCGGAGAAGTTAGCCTTTTTGGTGGTATGAAATTAAATGAAGCCAGGAAAAAAATTGGTGTAGTCATTGAGAATCCCAGTTTTTATCCGTATATGACAGTCAAGCAAAATATTAAAACTCAATGTCTGGTACGCGGAATTAAAAATACTAATATCAATAGTACAATAGATGAATTACTTAATCTTGTGAATCTCGAAAAAGCAAGAAACAAGAAAGCTAAAAAATTATCTTTGGGTATGAAACAAAGATTAGGTATAGCTTTAGCACTTGTCGGAGAACCGGAATTTTTAATTCTTGACGAACCAATAAACGGCCTTGACCCTATGGGTATTCGTGAAATTAGAGAATTGCTATTGAAATTATCTGCTGAGGCTGGCATTACTATTTTGATTTCGAGTCATATTTTGGGCGAATTGTCAAAAATGTGTACTGCTTACGGTATAATAAAAGACGGCGAGATAGTTTCACAATTAACAACTGAAGAGCTTAATCAAAAAATTAGACCTTGTACCAAACTCATAGTTAATAATTTGGATAAAACTTTGCAGATTTTAACTGAAGAATTAGGCTTGTCAGATATTACTGTAGAAAACAGTATTATACGTGTATTTGATCAAGGCGATAGGTCTGTCGAAATAGTTTCTGCATTGGAACGTGCCGATATAATTTTGCAGTCTATTTCCAGAGAAGGTGCGGATTACGAAACTTACTTTATTAATCTAATGCAAGGGGGCGTCGAACATGATTAATATTTTAAAATCTGATTTTTATAAATTATTCAGAATGAAATCTTTTTATGTTTGTGGAGTGTTATCCGCAATTTTAGCTGCTTTAAATATTTTATTGTCTGTTCAGCAGTTAGCTATGTATAATTTCCCGGCTTCACTTTTTGGATACAATGGATTTCTAGCTTTTCAATTAGGTTTATCTAGTGCACCATTGTTTTTTATAATACTAATATCGATTTTTGTTTCTAGCGAATTTTCTCATGGGACTATAAAGAACACTCTTTCTGTAGGTAATTCTCGAACTTCTGTTTATTTTTCGAAATTAATTACCGGTGTATCTGCTGTTATTATGTATTCTTTGTTGTGTGCAGTCGTTTCGTGCATAATAGGAACTATTTTCTGGGGTTTCGGCGAAGATATAACCAGAGCTGAGTATTTAGATTTGTTACGTATGATGGGATTGTATTTCCTAGCGGAATCTGCACGAATTTCGTTATTCGTAATGATAGGATTTTTGTTAAGAAATACTGGTGCTACTATAGCTATGAACTTGTTACTGGCAATGGGAGTCGCTGATATTTTAGTGAATTTAATTAATAAATTAATTAATAAT
>JAFQKZ010000036.1 GCA_017414725.1 Clostridia bacterium | reverse complement strand
CCTAGGTTATGATATTGCTCGCGATAGGTCTCTTCATCGTATTCAAAATTTAGTTGATAACGCTCCCAAAGCTGAGTTCTATTTTTCTGATGCTTTTCCAGTTTATTCTCAGATTTGTTACGATGGAGTTTATCGCGCTCTTAACAACAAATCTCAAACTTTTACTGTTGAATCTGTTAATGCTGATCTCAGACATTATATTCCTCCTCTTCATCGTAAATCCAGACGCTTTTTTCGCTCTTTTGATACTATTTTCGCTGTCTTTAAAATTTTTGTTCTTGTTTTTAATAAATTTTCTCTTGCTAAACTTCGTTTCAATCATCTTAAACATCATCTTCCTCTTTCTTCGTTTTTAACCTGTTTTTTTGTCAACTCTCTCAGGGCTCTATGCCAAGAAAAGAAATATTGACATGATTTTACGAGTATGATAGTATACCTGGCATAGTGTTTAATGTACGGGGAATATTTATTATTATTTATTTCGGATTTGTTGATTTTAAATTTATTTTATAATTTTGGGAGGAGATTGTTGTGACAGAAGAAAATATAGAAAATACAAATAATATTATTGAAAACGCGGAATTTATTGCAGAGAATATAGAAAACACGAAAAATATTGATTTAAATATTGAATTAAATACAGATCAAAACGTTGGAGAAACACAAGTAATTACACCGGCTCCGGTAATAAAAAAGACTATTCAGAACAGACGTACGGTTCGCAAAAACCCAAAAAGCACGAGTGCTAAAACCCCGAAAAATGCTATGATAAGTGCTTTAGAAACGACTATAATTAATAATAACGAAAACGCTGAAGAGACTAACGTTGCTCCAAAAAACAGCTCGAGAAATTATAGCTCTAAGAGAAATACAACAGGTAACAGAACAAGATCCGGAAGATCTATATTAAATTCTCGTAATTCGAAATCTGTAAAAGTAGTATTTTTAGGTGGACTAAACCAGATCGGAAAAAATATCACGGCATTTGAGTGCGATAATGATATTATAATAGTAGATTGCGGAATGTCTTTTCCTGACGGTGAAATGCTCGGGGTAGATCTGGTAATACCTGACTTTTCGTACCTTGAAGCGAATAGAAATAAAATACGTGGTTTGGTTGTGACTCACGCTCACGAAGATCATATCGGTGCTATTCCGTATTTATTAAACAAAATAAATGTTCCTATATATGGAACTCCGTTGACTATAGGTCTGATAGGAAATAAGTTAAAAGAACACAGATTATTTAACAGTGCGAAATTAAATACTGTAAATTCCGGGGATAATATTAAATTAGGCTGTATGAATATTGAATTTGTACGCGTAAATCATAGTATTCCCGATGCCGTGGGACTTGCAATACGAACTCCTGCAGGTATGATAGTTCATACGGGAGATTTTAAAATAGATTGCACGCCGTCCAGGGGCGAAATGATTGATATTGCAAGATTTGCCGAATTAGGCAGAGAAGGCGTACTGGCTTTTATGGCTGATTCAACTAATATAGAACGACCCGGATACACTATGACTGAGAAGAAAATAGATCAGTCGTTCGAAAATTTGTTTCAAAAAGCCGGTAACAAGAGAATTATAGTAGCAACTTTTGCTTCAAACATAGGAAGATTACAGCAGATAATAAATTGTGCTGTAAAGTATAATAAAAAAGTAGCTTTTTCGGGACGTAGCATGATAAATAACGCTGCGATCGCTCAACAGTTAAATTATTTGGAAGCTCCGGATAATATAATTATAGATATAGATGCGATTTCGAGATACGATAAAAATGAAGTGGTTTTAATCACGACAGGAAGCCAGGGAGAGCCAATGTCCGCACTTCATAGAATGGCTTTTTCGGAACATAAAAAAGTTGAAGTAGGCCCCGAAGATTTTATAATTATTTCTGCGACTCCAATTCCCGGCAATGAAAAAACTGTGGGAACTGTTGTAAACGAACTAATGAAATTGGGTTGCGAAGTAGTATATGAATCTATGTACGAGACACATGTGTCCGGTCACGCTTGTCAAGAAGAATTAAAAATTATGCACGGTATTATAAAACCGAAATATTTTATTCCTGTTCACGGTGAGAGAAGACATCTTATAAAACATGCCGAATTAGCTGTATCTATGGGAATGCCAGACAATCATGCTCTTGTGTGCGATACAGGAGACGTTATTGAAATTAATAAGAATAATATTAAAAAAGTCGGAACAGTTCCGTTAGAATTGGTATTAGTTGACGGTATAGGCGTAGGAGACGTAGGAAGTATAGTCTTACGTGACCGAAAACATCTGGGAGAAGACGGCTTAATAGTTCTTGTTGCGACTTTAGATTCTGAAAACAAACGAGTTATAGCAGGTCCGGATATAGTTTCTAGGGGATTTGTGTATGTTCGTGAATCTGAGCACTTAATGGACGAAGCTAAAAGAGTTGCTCTTAAAGTGCTCGAATCTTGTTCAAATCAAAAAACTACCGATTGGAATATAATAAAAACAAAAGTCCGTGACGAATTATATAGACTATTTCATAACAGAACCAGACGCAATCCTGTTATTTTGCCGGTCATAATGGAAGTTTAGTCTAGTCTAGAAAATATATAATATAATTAGAAGAAAAGTAGTTTTCATGTTTTTCGAAAAATTTTTAAATTATATAAAAAATTGTGATAGTATATATATAATGGGTCATAAGCACTCGGATTTAGATAGTCTCGGAGCGGCTTTGGGACTATATAATATTCTTTGTGAGTTTACGAATAAAATTAATATAATTTTAAATAAAGAGCAATCTTTAGCCGGTAATCTTTTAGAATATATAAATAATTTTTTAGATCTGGATAAAATTATATTAAATAACAATATAAATATAACACCAAAATCTTTGTTGATAATTCTAGATACTCACTCTAAAGACTATCTCGAGAGTTATGATATATATAAATCTTTCGATAAAAATAACATAATAATTATAGATCATCATGAGATAAATACAGATAAAATTATCGATTATAGCCTGCTTATACATGACACAAGTTCTTCTTCTACGTGTGAAATAGTAACAGAACTTATTAAAAATATTAATATTAATAATAAATATAATATAAAAAAATGGCAGGCCGAGAGTTTATTATCTGGGATTATGCTCGACACAAAAAATTTTGTTTTAAATACCAGCGAAAAAACTTTTGAAACAGCTGCTTATTTAAAAAAATATATAAAAGACAATAATTTTGCTATCAAAAAAATATTTGCAAGTTCTATAAATATACATAAAATTAAATCAAAAATAATCGAAAATTCTGAGATTTATGATAATTATATAATATCTGTGTGCCCGGAAAATATTATAATAAATAATAATTTCAAAGATTTAAAACTTGCATGTACGCAAGCTGCCGATGAATTATTAAACATAAAAAATATAGAAGCGTCTTTTGTGATTTTTCAAGATAATAATAATAAAGGAGTTGGTATTTCTTCTAGGTCACTCGGAAATATAAATATTTATGATATCATGAAAAATTTGGGCGGCGGCGGTAATAATACTATGGCTGCTACGTATATCCCAAATTCAAATATAAATATTATAAAACAAAAAATAATTAATATTTTAAATAAATTATAATAATATATACTGGAGATTGATCTCATGGAAGTAAT
>JAFQKZ010000035.1 GCA_017414725.1 Clostridia bacterium | reverse complement strand
CTACAAGGTTGATAGGCTGAGCGTCTAAGCACAGTAATGTGTTCAGCTACTCAGTACTAATCGGTCGAGGGTTTGTCCTACTTTTTTATCTCTTTAATTTTATATTACTTTCTCTCTTCTTTTTATATCTTATGTCTTCTGTTTTCCTCCTCTTCGTTCGGTTTTCAGGGCTCTGGGGAAACCCCGCACCATTAGCTCAGTTGGTAGAGCACCTGACTCTTAATCAGGGTGTCCGGGGTTCGAGCCCCCGATGGTGTACCATTGTGTGAATTATGTAGGACGCACGACAGGGCTCTATGGGCTTATAGCTCATTTGGTAGAGCGCCGCGTTCGCAATGCGGAGGCGAGGGGTTCGAATCCCCTTAAGTCCACCATCGTTTACCAAGAATTCGGATATAGAAATCCGGGCCATTAGCTCAGTTGGTTAGAGCAACCGGCTCATAACCGGTCGGTCCTAGGTTCGAGTCCTAGATGGCCCACCAGATAAAGTGTAAAAAGTGCGAGATTATTTAGAGAAGATGATAGGAAAAGTGTGTGACTTATGCCGACGGTAAAAGATATATTTAATGCGCTCAGTATAATAGCACCTATTGGTGACAGTCTTTCTTATGATAATGAGGGGCTCTTGATGGGTTCTTTTAAAGAAAAAGTGACAAAGACGTTGATTGCTCTGGACGCCACGCCGGCGGTGTGTGATGAAGCTGTGGAGCTGGGGGCAAATTTGATTCTCACGCATCATCCCGTTCTTTTCAAACCTTTGCGGGCGTTTACGTTACAGGGTGCACTCATTAAATTGTTGAAGCACGATATGAATTTGTTGGTGTCGCACACAAGCTTGGACGTTTCAGTCAGCGGAGTAAATTTTCAGTTATCTCAAAAATTAGGTTTAAAAAATGTAGACTCATGCTCGTGTTTAGGTGGCTATACAGTAGGTTTGATGGGCGATTTACCCGATGAGATGGACTCAGTTGAGTTTGCACAGTATGTAAGCAAGAGTTTGAATTGTCGTGGTGTGCGGTATACTGAACGCAAGGGAAAAATCAAAAAAGTGGCAGTTTGCGGTGGTGCAGGGAGTTTTGTGGTACGCGATGCAATTTTGGCAAATGCAGATGCTTTTGTGACCGGAGAGATCAAGCATAGTGAAATTTTAGTTGCTAATGATTACAATTTGGCGATTGTAGAGGCCGGACACTTCAAAACGGAAGCGTTGGTTTTGCCGTTCGTCCGCGATTATTTGCACGAATGGTTTCCAGAAGAGCAATTTATAGTGACTAAAGTTTTGGACGATAATCTAAGATATTTTAGTGAATAAATTTTATTGATTGAGCATAGGAATTTTAAGATAAGAATTTCGAAAAAATAGGTTTAGGGAGAGTGCGATAGTAGTATGTGCGGAATAGTCGGGTATGTTGGGGCAAAGAATGCCGTGCCGTTTTTGTTACAGGGTTTGAGTAAATTAGAGTACCGAGGATATGATTCTGCAGGGATAGCCGTAAGAACAAACGATAGCATAGAAATCATAAAGAAACGCGGTTCGATACAGAATATAAAAGATATTATTGGGGCTCGTGAATTAAATTCTAGGATTGGGATTGGTCATACGAGATGGGCGACCCACGGAAATCCGACTGACGAAAATTCACATCCGCATGTGTCATCGTGCGGGAGAATCGCAGTCGTGCATAATGGGATTATTGAAAATTATATAGAACTTAAAGAAAAATTAACAGAACTTGATATAAAATTTAATTCCGAAACTGATAGTGAAGTTGTAGCGCAGTACATCGGATATTTATACAAAACAAACAAAAACATATTCGAATGCATATTAGAAACAGTGAAAGTTTTACAAGGCTCGTTTGCGTTGTGTATTATTTGTCAGGATTGTCCCGAAAAATTAATAGTTGTTAAAAAAGACAGTCCGTTGATTATAGGTGTATCTGAGGGCGAAAATTACGTTGCTTCTGACGTTCCGGCACTTTTATCATATACGAATAAAGTTTGCAGATTACCTGAAAAAAGTGTAGCAATAGTGACGGCTGACGAGTTTAAGTTGTATGATTTTGATAAAAATGTAATAGAAAAAAAGTTAGATTTAGTTAATTGGTCTGTGGATTCGGCTGAAAAGTCAGGATATGAGCATTTTATGATGAAAGAGATAATGGAGCAGGCTACCGCGGTAAAATCTACGATTTCGCCAAGAATTAATTTAGATTTAAATAATAATTTAGTTAAATTGGATAACATCACTTTTTCGGAAGAGTATTTAAAAAATTTAGAAAAAATATGTATAGTAGCTTGCGGATCAGCGTATCACGTAGGTTGCGTAGCGAAGTATTTTATAGAAGAAATTCTGAGAATTCCGGTAGAAATAGACTTGGCATCAGAATTCAGATATAGAAATCCGATTGTAAAAAATTCGTTGGTAGTTGTGATCAGTCAGTCCGGTGAAACTGCTGACAGTTTGGCGGCTCTGCGCGAAGCGAAAAAACTTGGCGCTCGCGTTATTTCTATAGTAAATGTTTTCGGAAGTTCAATCGCAACGGAATCTGACGATGTTTTGTACACGTATGCGGGACCGGAAATCGCTGTTGCAACGACCAAGGCTTACAGTACACAATTGGTATCTGCGTATTTATTGACTTTAAAATTATGTGAATTGTTACAAAAGAGAACTTTAAATTACGATAAAATCATGCAAGACATCAAGAAACTTCCCGAAAAAATAGAAAAAATATTAGAAAACAAAAATTCGATACATGATATAGCAAAAAAATATTATAATTATGAAAAAGTGTTTTTTATAGGTCGGAACATAGATTACGCGGTATGTATGGAAGGCTCTTTGAAGTTGAAGGAAATCTCGTACGTGCACTCTGAAGCGTATGCGGCCGGGGAGTTGAAGCACGGCACGATATCTTTGATCGACGATAACACGTTGGTTATAGCGCTGGCAACTCAAACAAAACTTGTTGATAAAATGATAAGCAACGTGCGTGAAGTGCGGGCTCGCGGGGCAAGAGTGTTGTTTGTGGCGTCCGAAAACTGTCAAGAAAAATTACATGAAGTCGCAGAAGACGTAATAGTAATTCCTGAGATTTCTGACCTGTTGTCGGCGTCTTTGAGCGTAATACCGTTGCAGTTTTTTGCATATTATATAGCTTTATATCGTGGATGTAATATTGACAAACCGAAAAATTTGGCAAAATCTGTAACTGTCGAATAATTTAATTTAAGTTTTAGTATTAGTTTTGTGTTAAATTATACAAAAATCTCCTAAAAATAATACGATTTTTTATGTTTTAAAATTTTTACAAATTTGGTAAAATAAATATTATGTAAAATTATTTTTAAGTGTTATTGAAAGGAGAATATATATTATGATAAAATATCACAAAATGGAAAATGGGCGTTTAACTGAGATAAAAAATTATGAGGCAGGGTGCTGGATGAGATGCATCGCACCTAATGAAGAAGAAATAAATTATTTGATGAATACTATTGGAATAGATGCTGATTTATTGAGATCTTCGCTGGACGAAGAAGAAACCACGCACATTGACAGCGATGGAGAAAACACCCTGATAATTATAGATAGTCCGGTTGTCGACAAAACCGGGACGAATTTTACTTATTACACAAACCCGTTAAGTATAATTCTGACGCCTGAGAATATTATTACGATAGCGCTGAAAGAGAATTCTATTATGGATGAGTTCGCTGAAGGGGTTATCAGGTCCTCGAATCCCGATAATCATACGCGTTTTGCGCTGCAAATTATACTTCGAAACGCCAGTAAATATCTGCAGTACCTGACTCAGATTAATAGAATTACCGAACGGGTCGAAGAAAAACTCAAACAAACTATGCAAAATGAAGATTTAATACAGCTGTTAGAGATTGAGAAATCGTTGGTATATTTTTCGTCATCTTTGAAATCTATTAACGGCATGTTAAGAAAGCTTTCGAGAGGCAAGCATATTATATTAGGAGAATGCGAGCAGGATTTACTGGAAGACGTGATAATTGAAATAAATCAAGCTTCTGAGATGTCAGAAATATACCTAAATATTTTATCGAATTCAATGGAAGCGTTTTCGTCGTTAATTTCAAACAACTTAAACGTAAGCATGAAATATCTGGCGTCGATCACTTTGATACTGTCAATGCCCACCATAGTATCCGGAATTTACGGTATGAACAACCCTGGAATACCATTTATGAGTAGCAACTGGGCACCATTTATATTTATATTTTTGTCAATGTTCATAACATGGATAGTCTTACGACACAAAAAAATGTTCTAGATTTTTGTCTAAATTAGGGGAACTTTAATGAAAAAATTACTAAAAAACAATACAGTTTTACTAGTTTCAAGTCTTGTGTTTGGTGTAATTTTCGGGTTCATCATGAAACTATTGCCGAATAATTTATACATAGACGAAATAATAGTAAACGGTCTGATGAGATTATTGGGGACAGGGTTCATAAATTTGATAAAGATGACCGTGATACCGCTAGTTTTCGTATCTTTAATTTGTGGGATATCGTCATTTGGTGACACAAAAAAACTCGGAGCTATCGGTGTAAAAACTGTGATGTGGTTTATGGTATCGACTATAGTTGCGATAGTGATAGGAGTAGTCTGCGCACAGATATTTAAGCCCGGTGCAGGATTAAACTGCGAATACGAGATAGTAAATACCGTGAATTCGCAGGAATCAAAAAATATAGTTGACATGATTTTAGATATCATACCAAGTAATCCTGTGAAATCAATGTCCAAAGGAAATTTATTACAAATACTGGTGTTTGCGGTGTTTTTTGGGATTTCTTTGGGAACGATGGGCGAAAAATCCAAAAAAATTCTTGATGTATTTGAGACAATGAACGAGAGCATAATGAAAATCGTAATGTTTGTCATGAAGCTTGCGCCTATCGGGGTGTTCGCGCTAATATCAATCACAGTATACTCGACCGGCACAGAATCTTTGCTTGGAATAATAAAATTAATAGGAGTATTTGCTCTGGCGTTAATTATGCACGTAATAATAGTTTACTGTGGCATGTTGAAATTCATAGCAAAGATTCCGGTAACAAAATTTTTCAGAAGATACGCAAAAGTCGCCGGCGTAGCGTTTTCAACGGCGTCAAGCAACGCAGTATTGCCGATGAGCATGCAAATGATGAAAGAAGCGGGTGTAGACAGTTCGTTATATCAATTCGTGTTGCCTGTAGGGACTACCGTGAACATGGCTGGAACAGCGGTACTACAGGGTTTAACTACGGTTTTTATAGCACAGGCATATAATATAAATCTAAGTTTTCAGGCTATAATTACAGTTGTTGTAAGTGCGGTTTTGGCGTCTATTGGAACTGCCGGAATCCCGGGAGTAGGCATGGTTATGATGGCAATGGTGTTGGAGTCTGTAGGATTGCCGGTACAGGGTATAGGTTTAGTTTTAGGGGTGGACAGGATTTTAGACATGATGCGTACGACTGTAAACGTGCTGGGTGACAGCGTTACATGTATGGCGTTGGCGAGAACTGAAAACATGATCAATTTGGAAAAATTCGAGAATATATAATATTATAGGAGCTGTTTCATGAAAAAGTTATTTAGTGCAATTTTATTAATATTTTGTTGTAATTTTATGATTGTTAATGTTCACGCTACATATAAAGACGATTATTTAGAATTAATGCCCAAAGTTGTAGAAATTCTTGATGAAAAAGGCGTTTACTGCCCATATAGGCTTTTTAAAGATGGCGAAACATATGGATTGCTTACAGTAAATAATAAAAAATTTTTAACGGTTATAAGTCAGAAGATTGAACCTAGAAACGGCTATACAAGGAAATTTATAAGTAATATTTTATATGAAATTTATATTTACAAAAATAAACCTGAAGATTTTAAAAAAATAGAAAACAAAGAAGAATATTATGAAAAAGCAGTTAAAATTTTAAAAGTAATACATGATATAAAGTGGAACGAAAAAGCAGATTAATTTTAACGGAGGGCTGAAAAACATATGGAAGCGGTTTTACTGGACATAATAGTACTGGCGATATTTGCGGTATTTTTGTTTTTCGGGTTCAAAAACGGGATAATAAAATCAGTATTAGCGCTGGTAAATTTAGTAGTTTCGTCAATAGCTTCCGTGCATTTTTCACGTATACTCTCAAATTTCGTATATGAATTTTTTATAAAAAAAATTATAATAGATCAGACAAATAGTTTAATAGTTAATAACAAGATTTTTTCTTCTGTTGATTTGCTACAGAAATTGCCTAAAGTTTTCAGAAATATTATATTAAACAACGGAATAAATTCTACGAAAATTGGCAATATTATAAGTAAAGTAAACAGAAGTTATTTACCGGAACGCATATCAGAATTGTTCAAACCAAGCATTACACGTGCATTGGAACCGGTTTTATGTATATTATTATTTGTAATATGTTTATTTTTGGGCAAAATATTAATTAAAATGAGTTTAAATTTGTTCAGGCCGAATTTATTAAAAAACATAGGTGGAATACTTGGTGGTGTGTTGGGATTTTTCAAAGCATACGTGTTAATTTCGGTACTAATGTTTTGCTTGAAATCGTATATGCCTAACTCAAATTTTAAAATTTCCGAACAAGTTATAAATTCAACGGTAATATTTAAGTATATGTACACAAAAAATTTTGTAAGTATATAAAATAATATAAACAGAAAAGATCTCAAAATAATAGTGATTAAAATAGCAAAGGGTGAGTAACTTGACGAGCATAAAAGCGAATTTAAACATACCAAATTTACTTTCATTATTCAGAATCTTAATTCTAGTGCCGTTTGTAAATTTTGTATTAAAAGAAGATTATCTATGTGCAGGATTAGTGTTAGTTTTGTCCGGGATTACAGATATGTTTGACGGATATTTGGCGCGTAAATTAAATCAAGTTACAGATTTAGGCAAAATGTTAGATCCGATTGCTGATAAAGTCACGTTAGTTACTATTATGATATGTTTGAGCATAAAATTCCCAAAAATGCTGTCTTTCATGATAATATTGGTAATAAAAGAAATATTGATGCTATGTGCCGGGGCTATTTTGTTAAAAAGCAACAAAAAACCTCCTGCATCACAATGGTACGGTAAGCTGTCGACTATAATATTTTATATATCAGTTATAATTATAATTAGTTTACGAGCTTTATGGAGTATTAATTCAGATACACTAAATAATTTTTTGATGATTTTAACACTAGTATTTATGATATATTCTTTGTGGAGATACTTTGAAATTTTCAAGTCTATGATAAACAGTGACAGTAATATAGAAAAAAATATAGAAAACGTAAAATAGAGGTGTAATGTTATGTTGTGTTCGAAGTGCAAGAAAAATTCTGCGATATTATTTATATCACCTGAGGACAGCCAGAACGGAGCTAAAGGTTTATGCATGTCGTGTGCCAGAACCGAGGGTATTAATCCGATGAGCAATTTAATAGCAAAAATTGGGATAAAACAGGAAGATTTCGAACAAATAGAATCTGATATATCAAATTTGTTTTCTAGTCGGTTTGGGTTTGAGTCACAAGCAAATACTGAAGATAATCAAGATAATTCTAAAAATAATAATCAGGTAAATAAAAAAGAAGAAAATGAAAATACTGAAACAGCAAGCTTTGACGAAGATCGGGCAGAACAACAAGAATCCCAACAACGGGACAACGTGGATAAAGAAGATTTCCAAGAAGAAATTTTAGAGAAAAAAAGTAATGCTGTACCATTTATAAAAAGTTTATTTTCGAATATTTTATTTCCAGATAGATCTGAATTTTATGAGAGTTCTGACAAAGAAGCCGGCGATACTCAAAAAAGAAAGCGTAATAAACGTAGAAATCTGGAATTATACTGTACGAATTTAAACGAAAAAGCTCGTAATAATGAACTTGATAAAATTATAGGGCGCGATAAAGAAATCAATCGTGCTATTCAAATTTTGTGCAGAAGAACAAAAAATAATCCATGTTTTATTGGGGAGCCCGGCGTAGGAAAAACTGCTATCGCCGAAGGTCTTGCTATTAAAATTCACAATGGTGATGTTCCGTACAGATTAAAAAACAAAGAAATTTTTCTGTTAGATTTGACGGCTTTGGTAGCCGGTACGCAATTTCGTGGGCAGTTTGAAGGCCGCATAAAAAATTTGGTCGAAGAAGTTAAAAAAGACGGAAATATAATATTATTTATAGACGAAGTGCATAGTTTAGTTGGTGCAGGAGATTCTGAAGGATCTATGAGCGCGGCGAATATTTTAAAACCTGCTTTGTCGCGTGGAGAAATTCAGGTTATAGGTGCGACGACTTTTAAAGAATACAGAAAGCATATTGAAAAAGATGCAGCACTTGAGCGGAGATTTCAGCCTGTAAAAGTTACGGAACCATCGATAAAACAGACTATTGAAATTTTGATAGGTATAAAAAATTACTATGAAACTCATCACAGAGTTAGAATTTCCGATAATTTAATAAAAACTTTGGTAGTTTTATCAGAAAGATATATAACAGATCGATTTTTACCTGATAAAGCTATAGATTTGCTTGACGAATCTTGCACTTATGCGGCATTACATAACAAAAAATTAGCGCAATACGATAAACTTTCATATGAAATAGATAAATTAAAACAACAAGAAGAAGATATTTTATCTGAATCAGAAGAAAACAGTTCAGAAAATGAAAATAATACAGATTACGAATTGTTAGCTGAGACTCGGTTTGAGTTAGCTAAAAATCAAGAAGAATTAGATAAAATAGCTCCTGAGGCATTAGGTAAATCTGTGAATATTAATGATGTTTCTCATGTCATAGAATTATGGACCGGGATCCCGTCGGCAAAAATTCAAGAGCGTGAGTTTGGTAAATTACGTGTTTTAGAAGAAAAATTAAAATCTAAAATAATAGGTCAAGAGCAAGCTATTGAAGAGATTGCTGCTGCTATCAGAAGAAACAGAGTTCAGATTAGTCCCAGAAGACGCCCGGCATCATTTATTTTTGCAGGACCCACGGGAGTCGGTAAAACAGAATTGGTAAAAGTTTTGGCAAATGAACTTTTTGACACACCTGATTCTCTGATAAGACTCGACATGACAGAGTACATGGAAAAGCACTCTTCTGCAAAAATCATAGGAACTCCTCCTGGATATATAGGTTACGATGAAGCCGGCCAATTGACTGAGAAAGTCCGTCAACAGCCGTATTCTGTGATGTTATTGGACGAAATCGAAAAAGCCCATCCTGATGTCATGAATATATTATTACAAGTTTTAGACGAGGGAAATATAACAGATTCTCACGGACGTAAAGTAAACTTTGAGAATACCGTGATAATAATGACTTCTAATGCCGGTAGCAGTACCAATACTTTGGGTTTTGGAAAAACTAATCCTGAGCTTTCCAAAGAGAAAACTATGAAAGCTTTGAGAGAATTTTTGAAACCGGAATTTATAAGTCGTTTGGACGAAATTATAGTATTTAATTCTTTGACTAAACAAGATTTTGAGAAAATCTCAAAATTAATGCTTGACGAGTATATAAATTCTTTACTTGAGCATAATATTAAGTTTTCTTATGACAATTCGTGTTTAGAAGTACTGGCAGAGAAATCTTTTGGGCAAAAAAGCGGAGCTCGTGATTTAAGAAATTTAATTCGAAAAGAAGTCGAAGATAAAATATCTTTAGAAATAATAAATAATACTAATATTAAATCTATATTTTTGACTACTGAGAATAATAATATTAAAATAGAAGTTAATAAGTAAAAACAGGAGAAAATGCGAGTTTTATGGTATGTCCGCATTGCAATTTTGAAGAAACAAAAGTCGTTGAAACGAGATGTTCAGATGACGGCTCGAAAATCAGACGCAGACGAGCATGTGAGAATTGCTCGTATAGATTTACTACATACGAAGTTGTAGAGTGCGCACCGGTTATGATAGTCAAACGCGATCAGTCACGTGAAAGATTTGACCGTAAAAAAGTCTACACGGGGCTTTTAAAAGCGTGTGAAAAACGGCCGGTGCCTATGCAAGAGCTTGAAAATATAATTCAAGAAATAGAAACGACCGTACAGGGTTCGCTGGAAAGAGAAATTTCGTCAGCATACATAGGAGAACTGTGCATGAAATTCCTGAGGAATCTTGACGAAATAGCGTACATAAGATTCGCGTCAGTATACAAAGAATTCAAAGACCTGAACGAGTTCATGCACGAACTCAAGAGTTTCATAAACGAAAAAGAGTAGGTTTGGAATAATTTTAAAAAAATATTGACAAATTAAATTTAATAGCTTATAATGTGATTATAGTATATGTTTAATTAAATATTTGGAGGATTTCTTAATGAAACAAAAATTGTCAAAGAGATTAGGTTTAGCTGTTTTGGCATTGTTTATTTCGTTTATGAATGTAAGAGCAACTTTGAACGATGAATTTGTTGATTTGGATAGTACAATTTTTAATATAGAAGAAATGTCCGGGCTTGAATCTGTGGCGTTTCCAACTTTGTCTGTTAAAGATGTTGGCTTAAAGAATTCTGTTGATAAATCTAATGTAAAAAAATGTGGTAGTAGCTTTGCAACAAAAGCTTTAGCATTTGTTGGTGCCCTATATGGATTAAATAAAGGTCATGACGCCTTGCGTTGGGCTTTTGGCGATACTTTGTATACTATTGGTGTAATGTACGGCATGGCATTCACTCGTGTTGAAGGGGGTTGTGACGACCATTCAAAAAAAACCGAGAATTGGAACGAGGAAAATTACGAACAAATAGTTGCAGACGCTGTACCTATTTGGACCGATGGAATATCTGCCAAATATGCTTCGAGTTTCAAACTCTATCCGGGATATCTATCTGATTTGGATTTGAAGTTACAGGATATGTGCGGTTGGAAATGCGGCAACCTGTTTTATCAATCAAGTATGGACAACCAATTCAATGATAAATCTAATCTAATAGCAAATTCACATACCAAACGAGCATATACCGTCGGGTTTCGTGCCCCTGTTTATGCTTTTCAGTGTTTGCAAGCCGTACCATATTATTTGAAATTTGCTTATAAACAAACTCCTGAAGATTTCGGGAAAGAATTTTGGAACGAAGATCAACCAAGTAATGTATCTAAAAATCTAATTAGTAATTATAAAAATTATAATGATGCCATTGAATCTTTCTATCAAGGATTACAATTATCTTTCTTTAACAAGACTTTAGGTGCTATGTATTTAAAAGATGTAATTAAGTTTGGGAAAAATTTACCTACAGATATAAAAAATATATTTAAATCTTCGCACGACGCGGTT
>JAFQKZ010000034.1 GCA_017414725.1 Clostridia bacterium | reverse complement strand
GGCAAATAACATGCCAAGAATAAAATAATATGATCGGTCTATTACAAGCATAAGTGTAATTATCACAACAAAATAAAAATTCGAGTTTAGTTTTATATTCATATTTAATATATATTCTTATTTATTTTAAATATTAAAAAACCGCCCCGGATCACTATCAATCCGGGACAGTCTGTAAAATAAACTCTTCAAAAGTTTAGTTTTATTTTTTGTCTTTCTTGGTGAATAAATAAGTAATAAGAGCACCAGCACAAGCACTAACACCAACAGTTAATACATTAGCAACATATTGAGCAACTAGCGCGTACCACGCAGCGCTGTCAGCCGGTATCCATGCATTTACCGCACCTAATCCAATTTCTTTCATTACGTCGGTAAAACCGCCACCTACTACTAAATCGAGTTCTTCGTTGCTTAATTTGGAAATAACTTTTTCCATGAATAACATCCTTTCGTAAAATTTGGAATAACTTAATTATATATTTTAATTTCTTAGATTGTCAATGTTTTCTTTAAATAAAAACAAAATTCTACACTAACAATAAAAAAATCTGTATAAAATCTAGTTTTTTGTGAATTTTAATCAGATCAAATAAACTGCATATAAAACGGCCAAAATCGCTATATTGAACTATTATGTATAATTTTCATAATTTTTATATTTTTTTCTATTGACAATAAATAAAATTATATATATACTTATGATAATTATCTGAGTATATATTTTTTTGTAAAGGGGTTTTGATTTATGAGTGAAGATAGAAATTTTTATTCTCAAAATATTCAAGAGATAATAAATAAATTTAATATAAATACTCAAACGGGTTTGTTAACTAAAAATATTGATAATTTAATAGAAAAACATGGTTATAATACTCTTCCCGAAAAGCCTAAAGTTAGTTTTATGACAAAATTTTTTAGGCAATTTAAAGATATGACTATAATTTGTTTGATAATCGCAGCTATAGTTTCTTTTGCTGTGAAAATCAGTACAACCGGAGAAATTTTCGAGCCGTTTTTAATATTATTAATAGTAATTATTAATTCTGTTATTGGAGTTATTCAAGAAAATAAAGCTGAACGTGCTCTCGAAGCTTTGAAAAAATTATCTACTCAAAATGTAAAAGTTCTGAGAGACGGTACTAAAAAAATTATAGATTCTACAGACTTGGTTCCCGGAGATATTATATATCTTGAATCCGGTGATATGATCCCTGCAGATATTAGATTATTAAAAAGCATAAATTTAAAATGTGACGAGAGTGCTCTCACAGGAGAATCTGTCCCTGTAGAAAAAAATTCAGATATTTTAGTTTCTCACAAGTCTTCTATAGGTGATATCAAAAATATGTTATTTTCAGGCTGTGTTATTACAAACGGAAATGCATTGGGAATAGTAGTAAAAACAGGGCTAAATACAGAAATGGGCAAAATAGCTAAGTTGTTAAATCAAGAAGAAAATACTCAGACTCCGTTGCAAAAAAAATTGAGTTCTCTAGGGAAAAATTTAGGAATTGTTGCTCTTTTAGCCTGTGTAATAATCTTTGTAGTAGGACTATTAAACGGTATAAATATAATAGAAATTTTGATTACTTCTATTTCTCTGGCTGTTTCTGCTATCCCTGAAGGGCTACCGGCGATAGTTACGGTTATTTTATCTCTGGGAGTACAAAGAATGGTAAAAAAACATGCTTTAATTAGAAAATTGCCTGCTGTTGAAACCCTGGGAAGTGCTTCTGTAATATGCTCTGACAAAACCGGCACTCTTACTCAGAACAAAATGACTTTAACAAAAATATATACGGAAAAAAATCATAGTATAGAATTAGTTAGCTCAAAAAATTCCCAGGAAGCCCGAGAATTATTAATGTACAGTGTTTTGTGCTGTGACGGAAATATAATTTTTGAAAATAACAAAGAAAAACATATCGGAGACCCAACTGAAACGTGTATTATTTCTGCTGCATATAAAAATAATATTATTAAACAAGATATAACTTGTAAATTCCCGAGAATCAAAGAAATTCCGTTTGATTCAAACAGAAAACTTATGACTACTGTAAATAAAATAAATAATAAAAATATAGTAATAGTCAAAGGTGCTTATGATATTATAACTTCAAAATGTATTTCAGGAGATTTCGAAAAAGCTAATATAGCAGTCGAAGAAATGACTAATAGTGCTCTGAGAGTATTAGCTGTAGCATATAAAGAACTTGATTATATTCCTGACAGTTTAAATTCGGACGAACTGGAACTAATTTTAGAAAACAATTTAAATTTTATGGGTCTTGTAGGTATGATAGACCCGCCAAGACCTGAAGTAAAAGAATCTGTAGAAATTTGTCGCAAAGCCGGAATAAAACCTATTATGATTACCGGAGATCATATTACTACAGCTTCTGCAATAGCTCGAGAACTTGGAATCCTAAGAAAGTGTGACAGAGCAATTACAGGCAAAGAATTAGATAAATTAAGTGACTCTGACTTAGACAAACAAGTTACAAAAATTTCTGTATATGCAAGAGTTTCGCCTGAAAATAAAATTCGTATAGTAAAAGCCTGGCAAAGAAATGGTCAAGTTGTCGCTATGACAGGAGACGGCGTGAACGATGCTCCGGCGCTCAAAGCTGCTGACATAGGTTGCGCTATGGGAATTACAGGAACAGACGTCGCCAAAGGTGCCGCAGACATGATCTTGACTGACGATAATTTTTCTACCATAGTTCATGCTGTCAAAGAAGGTCGCGGAATATACTCAAATATCAAAAAAGTTGTAGGTTTTTTACTAGGAACTAATATAGGAGAAGTAATCACTGTATTTTTGAGCATGTTGTTGTGGCACAAGACTCCGTTAATTTCTATACAATTATTATGGATAAATTTAGTAACAGACAGTTTTCCGGCTATAGCTCTGGGAACCGAACCGGTAGAAAAAGACATCATGTCTCGAAAACCTGTTTCAAAGCACGAATCTATATTTTCAAATAATTACGGAGTTCAAATTATATTCCAGGGTGTATTGTTTGCGATTTTGGCACTCGTAAGTTTTAAGTTAGGCGAGAATTATACTAACAATATAAAAACCGGACAGTCTATGGCGTTTATAGTACTCTCTTTATCTCAGACTATTCAGGCATTTAACATGAAATCCAACAAATCACTATTTGAATCTGGTGTTTTTAACAACAAAAATTTGAATTTCGCGTGTTTAATATCAATATTATTAATATTCTTAGTTATATTCACGCCTATCAAATATTTCTTTGGCATAGAATTTTTACCTATAAATTTATATTTAATTTCTCTGGGACTAATATTTGTACCTACTGTATTATTTGAAATTCTAAAAAATCTCAAAATTATAAAATAAATTTATAAATAATTAAAAATTAAAAAACAAGTTGATGTTTTGAAAAATCTTACATCAACCTGTTTATTATTTATAAACTAATTATTTTTTGTTTAATTAGTAATATCTGTCCGAGTATCAGTGTTATTTAGAAGTTGAGCTTCCGACGAATCATTAATTTCAGAATTCATTGTATCACCATACGTGTTTAAAACTTCATTTATAATATCAGAAAGCTTCTTGGTGTCTTTAAATCCAGTTTCTGTTTTTACTAACTCGCCACCTGAAAAGAAAAGCAAAGTAGGTACAGACTGAATATCGTATTTTTCTGAGAAGTCTTCATGTTGATCAATATCAACTTTTATAACTTTTATTTTATTCGCATATTTTTCCGCGATATGTTCTACAACCGGAGATAACATTTTGCATGGCGGACACCACGTAGCGAAACAGTCTACTAAAACAGGCAATTCTGAATTCGCGATTTCTGCAGCAGGATCTGTTACTTCCAATGAACTCTTAAGCAAATCGTTGGAATTATCAACTTTAGAGTTAAGCTTAGCCCAAAACTCAGCGGAAATTTCCGATGCGACACTGGAAATAAGTTCGTTTGCAGAATTATTTTCATCACTTTCAGAAATCAAGCTACCATCTGAAAAGGCAAGGAAAGCTGGTGCAGAACGAGCACCATATTTATCCGAAAAGTCTTTATGTTTATCAATATCAACTTTTATAACTTTTACTTTTTCAGCATTCTTTTCCGCTACACTTTCTATAATTGGCGAGAGTATCTTACAAAGCGGGCAATCTTCAACTAAACAACTTACTAAAACTGGTAATTTTGAATTTTTTATTTCTTCTTGCGGATTTTCTACTTCTAATTTATCTGGATTTTCCTGTATAATCATCTGACATCTCTCCTTTGAATTAAAATATTTTTTATTATCTTCACGATAGCTATTTCACGAAGATATATCAATATTACATATATTTGTGTTTTTTATCAATATTTTTTGTTATATTTTTATAAAAGCCAGAGATAATAACAAAAACTCCAACGGAGACATTCTCTCGACCGGAGCCTGAATAATTATTTCCTTGGCATAGAATTTTTACCTGTAAATTTATATTTGATATCTCTGGTACTAACATTTGTACCTACTGTTTTATTCGAAATTTTGAAGAATCGTACATCAACTCATTTATTAATATCTTGTTGTTATGTGACACTAAAACAACTAACTAGTGTCTTGTAACAAATTTCGTAATCGTTTTCTTAAAAATTCTTCTATTTGCAGTTTCTATAGTTTTAAATTGTAGGTTCAGAACAGATCTAACGTTTATTGAATTCAATTATCAATTTTCTGAAATGTGATCCAGATGTGTATAATACCTAAATTGTATATATAAATATTATTATACACGCGAAAATAAATGTATATTTTTGCATAAAAATTATATTAGGGTCGTAGATATATGCTGAATTTTATTTGGGGATTTATTGTTGCTATTAGTGTGATATCGGCGTTTGTTACGGGTCGTGTCAAGGAGCTTTCGAATAGTATTATAAATAGTACATCTGATAGTATATCTTTAATTATTTCTATTATTGGGATGATGGCTCTTTGGACAGGTCTAATGCAAATCGCAGAAAAATCAGGTTTGACAAATATTTTGTCTAAATTATTTTCTCCAATAACAAAATTTTTATTCCCCGATGTCCCAAGTAATAGTAATGCAAACAAATCTATTTGTATGAATATTACTGCAAATCTTTTAGGTTTAGGGAATGCCGCTACTCCATTTGGAATACAAGCAATGAAAGAATTAAAAAAATTAAATAACAATTCAAATTATGCTACCAACAGCATGATAATGTTCGTAGTTATAAATACTGCTTCTATACAGATTATACCGACAACTTTAATTATTTTAAGACAAAAATATAATTCCGGTAACACTTTTGAGATACTTCCATATTTGTGGATCGTATCGAGTATCGTACTTGTTTCCGGAGTTATTATAACTAAAATTTTTGAAAAAATAGGTGAAAAACATAATAAACATAAGTAACATTGGGTATTATATTTTACCGATAATTATATTTATAATCATAGTTTCCGGAATAATAAATAAAATCAAAATTTTTGATGTTTTTTTATCCGGAGCTTTAGAGGGTATAAAATCTACTGTATCTATCGCACCGTCTTTAATCGGTCTAATATTAGCTATAAATATGCTTACAAGTTCAGGGACTTTAGATATATTCATAAATTTTATATCTCCTATTTTGAAATTTACAGATTTCCCTCCTGAAGTGGTATCTTTAGGACTTATAAGACCAATTTCCGGAAGCGGTTCCATAGCGATTCTAGATAATATCTTAAAAAATTATAATCCGGATAGCTTTATTGGTAAGTTGGCTTCTATAATGTCCGGCTCGACAGAAACTACTTTTTATACCCTAACGGTATATTTCGGTGCAGTAAATATAAAAAATTCGCGACATGCTCTTACAAGTGCTCTAACAGCAGATTTTATAGCTATGATTATGTCGTATGTAATATTAAAATTATTATTAAATTAACACGGAAGTCCCCATAAAGGTTGAGGCGGAGGTGGCTAAGGTAAAAAAGGAGAAAGAGCAAGATGATGTTTAAGTTATTTGAAGCGAAGTTTAGCAAGAGAAAATTTATTGAAAGTAAGAACAAAGATTTTAAAGACAGCAAAACATCATAAGAACAAAACTCAGCTTTTAGAAGAGAGAGTTATTAACTAAATTTTGAACACACAAAAAATTATAGAGAATTATACTATAGATAGTATTTTGTATAACTATAACTTTCAAAATTTCTTCAAAAAACTATTGACAAATAAAAATATATTTTATATAATAAAATCACAATAGAAAATAAAGTTAAAAAATCTGGAGGATTTCTTAAATGAAACAGAAAGTATTAAAAAGATTAGGGTTACTAGCTCTTTCAGGTATTATGGTAGCGCCAAACGTTTTGGGCGGTGAAATATTAGAAAATAATTCTAAGCCTATTGGTAATGAAAAAGCTTATCCGAAACTTTCGACTAAAGACGCGGGAAAAAATCCCACGAAACAAAATAATGCCAAAGCAATAAAAGGTTCTGGATTCTTCG
>JAFQKZ010000033.1 GCA_017414725.1 Clostridia bacterium | reverse complement strand
TCTAAGAAATTTTCACCATCAAAAAACACTAATTTCATATGATCACCTTGACCAATAGGAATTATTTTATGTAATTTTAACTTTCTTATAACAAACACAGGTTCAGGATTGCCATTTCCAAAGGGCTCCAAGAAACCAATTTCGTCTAATAATTCGACAGAAATCTCCGGAATTTTTAGCTCTAAATCTATTTTTAATTTCAAATTATTTATGTCTATATTTTCTAGATTTTTGAGTATTTTATCACGGAATTTATCTATATTTTCCGGTTTCAAGCTCATACCGGCAGCAAGAGTATGTCCACCAAAACTTTCCAGGTACTCCGCACAAGAACTAATCAAATTATATATCGAAAAGCCCTTGATACTCCTACACGAACCGCGCGCCAAAACGCTATTATTAAAACTGCGCGAGATTAAAATACACGGTTTGCCATAATATTCCAAAATTCGCGACGCAACTATGCCAATAACCCCGGGATGCCAGTTATCACCGGCCAAAATTATAACTTTTTGATATATAATACTAGGATTTTTCCTAATCTCGTTCATTATATCTATAATAATTTTCAATTCAATTTCTTTTCTGTTATTATTAAAAACTTGTAATTTTCGACATATTTCAGAACATTCTTGATTATTATCAGAAATAAATAATTTTAGGGCAGTTTCCGAACTTTCGATGCGTCCGCTGGAGTTAATTTTTGGTACTAATTTGAACGCAACATCAGTAGAATTTATATTAATCTTTTCATAATCTTCTTTTAAATTAAAATTATTAATAACCAGATTTTTGATACCTGTGCTCTTTGAATTTGAAATTTTACTTAACCCACGCTTAACCAAATATCTTGTCTCGCCGAACAACTCCATAGAGTCACCGATAGACCCCAACGCGACTAAATCCAAATAATCATATAAATTAATATTTTTATTACTTAATAATTCAAAAGCCTGGATAAATTTATAAGCCACTCCGACGCCTGCAAAATTATGAAATTTCATGTCCCAATTATTGTTTAAACTTTTTTCTAACCACGGATCAATAATAGCTTCACATTTTGGTAATATTTCCGGGGTTTTATGATGATCCGTAACAATAACTTTCATACCGAGTTCATACGCATATTTTATTTCATTGTGCGCAGAAATCCCATTATCAACCGTTATTATTAAATTTACATTTAAACTGTGTAATTTGCTTATAGAATTCGTGTTAAGTCCGTAGCCTTCAATTTCTCTGTCAGGAATATAATAGATTATATTTTGCGTGTAATTTTTAAGATAATTAAAAATTAATGCCGTGGCGGTCACACCATCAGCATCATAGTCACCATAAATACAAATTTTTTCGTGATTTTCGATAGATTTTTTTAATATTTCTACGGATTTTTGCATATTTTTGAACTCAAACGGACTAATACAACAAATTTCCGGGTTCATAAATTTATTTACATCTTCAAAATCTCGATAATTTCTAGAATATAAAATTCGCACTGCATTATACGGCAACTCCCATTTTTCGCAGTATTTTAATATTTCTTCGTTATTAATATCTAATTCGTTTACTTCCCATTCGTATACACTCACAAAATCACTCCAAATTTACTAACTTTTTTATAACTTCTGACGAAATAATAAGCCCGGCTGTCGCAGGAACGAACATTGCACTCGAATTTATTCTATCATTCGGGACATATCTTGGTTTCTCGCGCGAGTACACAACGTCAAGTGATTTCACGTTATTTTTTTTGAGTTCACGACGCATTATTCTCGCCAACGGACACACAGAAGTCTTGTAAATATCACAAAACTCCAGATCCATCGGATTTAGCTTGTTCCCGGTGCCCAT
This sequence comes from Clostridia bacterium, assembly GCA_017414725.1. Classification (GTDB taxonomy): domain Bacteria; phylum Bacillota; class Clostridia; order Oscillospirales; family Acutalibacteraceae; genus UMGS1491. The sequence goes on along the minus strand of JAFQKZ010000033.1, from coordinate 14,544 downwards.
GCAGCTGATAATTTTTACGTTATTTTTCTGTGATTTTAATATAATCATAATTTTCGATTTAATGTTATCTATACAGTCTATAACAAAATCATAATTTTCGAACTCAAAACTCTCACATGTCATCTCATCAAAAAAATAATCAAAAGTATTAATTATTAAATCCGGATTAATATTTAATAATTTGTTTTTAAGAACATGTGTTTTTTGTGATCCGATATTATTAAAATCCGTCATGATTTGGCGATTTAAATTCGTGATGCTTATATTATCCCCGTCACAAATGTCAAGATACTTTATCCCTGTTCTTACCAGTGACTCCGCGACTACCGAGCCTACGCCGCCTACTCCAAACACTAAAACTTTACTTTTTTGCAATATTTTAAACTTTTCTTCGCCTATTAATAATTTTGTCCTAAGAAATATCTCGCTCATATTTAATATTTTTCTTTCGTTTTTAATTATAATTTTATTAAAAAATCATTAATAAGTTCTTTCGCAAATCTCGAGAATTTTTTGTTGTAAATTCAAAAAATCCTGCCGCACCAGCTCTTTTTGGGACGGGTTTCTTAATAACGAAGCCGGATGTATAGTCGGCATAAAAACGGTATTTTTCTTGACATAAAATTTGCCGTGATCTTTCGTGATTTTAATATTCGGATCTATAATTTTCATCGCAGAAATTCTTCCAACAGAAACTATAATTTTGGGTTTCATAATATACACTTGGTTTCGAAGCCAATTAATACACAAATCCTGCTCTTCTGGTAATGGATCACGATTCTGCGGTGGTCGACACTTCACAATATTACATATATAAATATTTTTTTCACGACTCAAATTTATCTCGCTTAACATAGCGTCCAAAAGCTTGCCGGAGCGTCCAACAAACGGCATCCCCATGGCATCTTCACGCTCTCCGGGGCCCTCTCCGACAAACATGATTTCTGAATTTTTATTCCCGTAACCAAACACTAAATTTGTTCTTGTTTCGCACAATTTACACTTGGTACATTTTAAACAATTGCTTTCTAATTCTTCCCAATTTTCGAACATATTTTTAACTAGACCTTTATATTTTGAGTTAATTTTATATTAATTATACGTTAAACCTGAATAATACTATATCTCCGTTGTTCATGACATATTCTTTGCCCTCAGATTTAACTAGCCCGCGCTCTTTTGCTATATTTATATTTCCAGAATTTACCAGATTTTCGTACGAGATTACTTCCGCTCTTATAAATCCGCGTTCAAAATCACTGTGAATTTTTCCGGCGGCTTGTGGCGCTTTCGTGCCAATTTTTATCGTCCATGCACGAACTTCTTCTTTGCCCGCTGTCAAAAACGAGATCAATCCCAATAATTTATAGCACTCTAAAATTAGTCTATCCAGTCCGGATTTTTCGAGTCCTATATCATGCAAAAATTCTAGTTTTTCTTCTGTAGTCATCTCGGAAATTTGACATTCAAAATCCGCACAAATCGGCACAACTCCAGAGTTTTCGCGACCTGCAATTTCTTTGACCTGTTCAAAAAATTTATTTTGATCAAGATTCGAAAAATCACTTTCGTTCATGTTTGCTATATAAATCACAGGTTTGTTCGTCAACAAATCTATTTGATTAATACACTCGCGTTCTTCATCAGTTAAGTCCAGTGACTTTATCATAGCTCCGTTGGAAATTTTATCCAAAACTTTCTCGCAAGTTTCTAATTCAAAAATATATTTTTTGTCAGCTTTTACTAGTTTTTGGATTTTTTGAACTCGCTTTTCTAGTAATTCTATATCAGACAAGATTAACTCTGAATTTATAATCTCAATATCGCTCTTAGGGTTTACTTCGCCGTTTACGTGAATTATATTTGAATTTTCGAAGCACCGAACAACATGAACAATCGCGTCAACTTCACGAATATTCGCGAGGAATTTATTTCCAAGACCTTCTCCGTGCGATGCGCCCTGCACAAGCCCGGCAATATCGACAAATTCTATAGTAGCGTAAGTAATTTTGTCAGGTTTGTAAATTTCAGATAACTTATCTATGCGATAGTCCGGAACAGCGACAGTCCCTACGTTGGGTTCGACCGTGCAAAACGGATAGTTCGCACATATCGCTCCTGCATTTGTGATAGCATTAAAAAGCGTGCTTTTCCCAACATTTGGAAGCCCTACAATGCCAATTTTCATTCAGCTTCCTCCGAAAAATCTGATAATTCTAATGCATGTGTAGTATTCATGTTCTGACAAACTTCTATAAATTTCTCGAGTTTTATATTATTTTTTTGTGCACCTGTTCTGGTTCTAATAGAAATAGTCTGATTCTTTTCTTCTTCGTCTCCGACAATTATAATATACGGTAACATTTCGTGTCTAAAATTTTTGATTTTTGTCCCCATGTTATTATCAGACAAATCTATCTCGTTTCGTATTTTATATTTGTTAAGTTCTTGTGAGATTTTTTGCGCATAATTATTATGTTCAGGTTTAACCGGAACTATTCCAGCCTGAACTGCAGAAATCCAGAACGGAAATTTTCCTGCAAAATGTTCGATTAATATGCCCATAAATCTCTCGAGAGAGCCGTAAATTACTCTGTGAACTACTACCGGAGTTTTCTGAGTGCCGTCTTTATCTGTATATGTTAAGTCAAAATTTCTCGGCAACTGAAAATCCAATTGTATAGTTCCCAACTGCCAAGTTCTATTTAAACAGTCTTTTATTAAAATATCTATTTTTGGGCCATAAAAAGCGCCGTCGCCCTCGTTAATCTCAAAATCTCCGTAACGTGTTGTTAATATTTCTTTAAGTTCTGATTCGGCCCGATCCCATAATTTAATATCGCCCATAAAATCTTCCGGTCTCGTCGACAACACGGGCGTGTACTTCAAACCAAAAATATTATAAAACAAATCAGCAATATCTAAAATGCTATTTATCTCGCTCGAAATTTGATCTTCAGTAATAAAATTGTGCGAATCGTCCTGTCTGAACATCTGAACTCTAAACAAACCGTGCAAAGTGCCTGAAACTTCTTTTCTATGTAACACGTCACAATCCGAATATCTCAACGGAAGTTCACGATAACTACGCACTTTCTTTTGATATACTTTCATCGCGTTAGGACAATTCATAGGTTTCACAGCAAAAACTTGCTCTTCAGATATAGGCACTATGAACATATTTTCTTGATAATGATCCCAATGCCCCGACGTTTTCCACAAAACATTGTGATTTACCAGCGGAGAAGAAATCTCTTGATAATTTCGTTTTTCGTTCTCTTCTCGCCAAAAATCAAGCAATATATTGAACATTTTCCAGCCTTTGGGTAACCAATATGGCATTCCCGGAGCAGTCTCGTCCATAAAAAACAAGTCCAACTGAGGTCCAAGTTTTCTATGATCACGTTTTTTGGCCTCTTCAAGAAAATTTAAATATTCTTTGAGCTCAGGTTTGCTTGGGAAAGCATAGACATACACGCGCTGCAACATCGAGTTTTTCTCGTCGCCACGCCAATACGCACCCGCTACTGAAGAAATCTTGAATGCCCAATTTTTTAATTCACTTGTATTCGAAACGTGCGGCCCACGACACAGATCTACAAAATCATCGCCCAAATAATATACACTCATGTCTTCCGATTTTTTTTCTAAATCCTCAATTAATTCAAGTTTATATTTTTGATCTGCAAATATCTTTTTGGCTTCTTGAACAGTAATTTGTTCACGTTTTAAATCTTCTTTTCTAGAAATTATCTCCGCCATTTTTTTCTGAATTTGCTCAAAATCGTTTTCAGTCAAAACGTGTGGCATATCAAAATCATAATAAAATCCGTTATCTATATATGGCCCTATCGCTAGCTTTACATTATCGTACAACTCAGTAACCGCTTTTGCCAAAACATGCGCTAAAGTGTGACGACCAATCTCAATTTCTTCTTTGTTTTTAATTTCACCGGACATACGTTCACTGCCCCTCTAAACATAAAATATTTTTCTGTTGATAATATCATGTTATGTCAAAAAAAGCAAGTTTCGAAACATAAATTAATTTTAAAAAATTCCGGAGTTTAATCCCCGGAAAAATCTAATATTATTTAAATATTTTACTTTACGTAACTATCTAGACACATAAATAATTTATCGATAACATCTTTATCTTCGGGTTCCCATTTCCCATTACTTTCATCATATACCATTTTTTTAATTTCATTTCGAGTCATTTCATACCTAGATGCCCACCAATTCTTAATAGAATTAGGATTTTTTTCATTCCAATTACATATTGCTTCCGCCAAATTTTTCATAGTTAAATTCGAACCCAAAGCAAATTTTGACCAGCCGTCTGTAGTAAATTCATATTCAACTTCATTGCCATTGCCCGAGGTAATTGTTAATTTTAGAGCACTTTTAATTTCTTCATTATTGGCAATTGTCTTTTTTATTTCTTTTCTTAAAATATTTAGGTCTTTGGTTGTTACTAGATTATCTTTAATAGTTTGATTTTGTAGAATATTATATAAATCAGAAAAGTAAACAATCGTTGGGTCAACTAAATTCATGAATAATTCGCCAGTCATTCCTTGAGGAAGTTTCATGCTAAAGCCTTTCATAGCGTTAAAGCCTTTTGCTAAACAATCAATCGTTAACTCTGCATTAAAACTACCGGGATCCAAATATTTGTATACTGCTGCGCAGAATTCTCTTACTTGTTTAACGCCTTGAACCATGGGGTTATCATTAGGCAGGTTAAGTTTCTTTATTTGTTCATCTTTCTGATTAATTTCCAAAAGTGTGTTATGTAGGTCTGTTTTTAAAACATATTTCAATTGTGTGGACTGTTTAAATGTCAATCTCTTGTTACTGTTAAAAATTCTCAAAGCTTCTTCGAAATAGCCGTGTGCTACTGGACTATTAACAAACAGACTAGCGCTTAGTGCAAAACTCGATAATAAAGACAAAATTTTGGTACGTTTATTCATGATATTTTAAAAACTCCTTGGAAATAAATTTTAATTATACACATGTGCAATTTCATTATAATATATATTTTTCGCTTTGTCAAATAAAATTTATTTTCATCCTTAAGGTACCGTCGCATATGGAACTTTAAGAGAATTGACGATTAAATTCTGTGGTGTTAATAATAAGGATGAGTAAGATACTGTGAGTAGTATGAGATTTAGAGAAATAGATAGTTTTACGAGTTAAGCGTTTAAGACGAGTGCGAAAATAAAGATGCTTGCGTTCAATTTTTTGAGTATTAATTTTACCGGTATGATGAGTATGCAAGGGAATAAAATCATGGTAAGCAAAATTATTATCAGAATAGATGGCAGTAATGTTTAGATTTAAGCTGTAGATTAAATCAGTTAGTTGCCATAACATATCGTGATGTCTGGAGTCAATAACATAAGCAACAACATCTCCGTTATCATGGTTTATAGTATGTCAAAGCCATGATGATGTCTTTATGGATTCTAGTTACCAAGGTGCTTTGAATTTTATCCTAATTCTAAAACACCTCACAAAATACAAAATTTTACAGGCGTTCTCTTTCTCAAAAAGCTAAGAATCGCTTCATTTCTAAACACGAAATTCTTATTGAAAACATTTTTGCTTCCATTAAAAAATTTAAAATCTTTTCTGAAAAAATACCGTTCTTGCTCTAATCGTTTTTCTTATGTTTTTATTTCTATATATGCGGTCTTGCCTTGGATATAAAAGGAGAGAAGCAAGCCGTCTTCCATAGGCAAATTCCTACTACTGGGATTATTATATCATACTTAATTTTATTGATCAATAGATTTAACAGAAATTTTATCTTAAAATATTATATTGACAAATACCCTAGCTTATGATAAAATTAGAATATAATTTAAATATAGGAGATAATATGTAATGATAACAAATAAATTATTCAAACAAGTTAGTTCTATGATACTGTTAATTTTATTCGGATTATCAAATGTTTTTTTGCAACCACAAGTTAAAGCCGTTGATTTAACCGAATATGAAGTTATTGCTTTAGTTGACAAACCAAAAAGCAATTCGCAATTTATGATCTCTTCAGTATTTTTGAACTTTGATGCTGAACAATACTACTGTAAAAAGCAAAATATTAAACTTAACCACAACACCATATATCCCCGAATTGGCAAAGGAAAACATAAAGCTGAAAAACCTACTCTTTATATAATTTGTGACCCCAATTTCGAAGCCCCTGACACAGGAAAACACAGTTGTTTGTATTTGCTAACCCCCGAAACTCGAAACTCCAAAAACGTTAAAAAGCTTCCTAAAGATCGTGTTTTCACTACTGTGTACGACCCCAACGAAGATCTTGCCGGTTTCGGAGGAAACACAGAATTAAACTATCCTGAAAAACTGCAAAAAATTTTAGAAACCGCTTTAACATTTGAATATAACAAAGAAAGAGGCTGGACTTTGCGAGATCAAGAAGAGAAATATTTGAATTTGCCACCTTTACCGTGGCACTCAACCCCTAGCGGAAAACTTGGTTTAAGACTTACCGGTACATGCTTGTTGTCACTCGGAGCTGCGTTGGTGTACAACACCTATAACTACGTAAAAACAAATAACAACAAAAAATCGCAAAATTAAACCCGGTAATACACCGGGCGTTATTTTTTGAAATCCAAAAAATTATATATATTGACAAAAACGCAAAAAAAAACGAAAATGTATTTATATTGGAATTGGCATAAAATAGGGAGGAAAATAATGGCGAAAGTTATATCTGTGTCGAACCAAAAAGGTGGCGTTGGTAAAACTACTACAGCTGTGAATTTGTCGGCAGCTATAGGCATGTCTGATAAAAAAGTATTGTTAATTGATCTGGACCCGCAGGGCAATGCTACAAGTGGTCTCGGTTTTAATAAAAAAGAAATAGAGCACTCTTCGTATGATGTTCTGAAAAATAATGTTCCTGTAAAACAAGTCGTCTTGAACACTAAATTCAAAAATCTGGACTTAATCCCATCGCATATTAATCTCGCAGGGTTCGATGCCGGCATAAGCTTGTTTTCCGGTAAAGAAAATATGCTCAAAAACCAGTTAAATACTATAAAAGATAATTATGATTATATATTTATAGACTGTCCGCCGTCGCTTGGAATTATTACTATAAATGCGTTTTGTGCGAGTAATTCTATAATTATTCCGATGCAGTGCGAATATTACGCACTCGAGGGTTTATCGCAGTTAATTAATACTATAAAAGTTGTGAAAAGACATCATAATTTTAATCTTGACATAGAGAGTATATTAATGACGATGTGTGACACGAGATTAAATTTGACTAAACAAGTTATGGACGAAGTCGAAAAGAATTTTCCCGGAAAAGTGTTCAAAACAGTGATTCCCAGATCTGTAAGAATTTGCGAGTCACCGGGGTTTGGAGAGCCTGCAGTGTATTTTGATACGCATAACAGAGCTTCAAAAGCGTATCTAGAATTATGTCAAGAAATTATTAATAAAAAATAAAATATAAAAGAGGGAATTATATTGGCTGTGAAATCTCGGGGATTAGGAAAAGGCCTTGATATGATATTTATGGAAAATAATCTGGACAGCGAAAATACTCCTGTCAGTTTAAAAATAGACGAAATCGAGCCGAATTCACAACAGCCGAGATATAATTTTCAAGAAAGTTCTCTAAACGAATTATCTGAGTCTATAAGTAAACACGGTGTAATTCAGCCGATTATAGTAAAGCCTATGGTTAGCGGAAAATATAAAATTATAGCAGGTGAACGAAGATGGCGAGCAAGTAAACGCGCAGGATTACTCGAAGTTCCGGTGATTATAAAAGACATTGATGACTCGAAAATCATGGAGTTTGCACTTGTAGAAAATTTACAGAGAGAAGATTTGTCAGCACTTGAAGAAGCTCGAGGATACAAAAATCTAATCGAAAATTATAATTTTACACACGAGCAAGTGTCACAGTCTGTGAACAAATCCAGATCTTATATTACAAATACTTTGAGATTATTAAATTTACCTGATATAATACTTGAGAAACTGGAAAATCAAGAAATCTCAGCCGGTCACGCTCGAACTCTTTTAGGTTTAAATAATTTAGAAAATCTTGAAATTATAGAAAATATTTTAAAAATTATAATTTCGCAAGATTTGAGCGTACGAAAACTTGAAAATTTAGTAAAAAAAATAAACTCGAACGAAAATAACACAAAAAACGATAATATAATAAATAAAAATTTTATAGAATATAAAAATAAATTCGAAGATAATTTCAAGACTAAATTTAACAGAAATATAAAAATAACTGATAAATATATTAAAATTAATTTTTCTGACGAACAAGATTTTCTAGAAATTTACAATATATTATTTAATTAATATTAATTTTAGGGGTAGATAATTTATGTTAGATATTAAAATTATACGTGAAAATCCTGAGAAAATCAAACAAAACATGAAAAACAGAAATATGAATCTTGATAAAGAAATAGATAAATTACTGGAAATAGATATTTCGAGAAGAAATATTTTAAATAACACAGAGCAAAAGAAGTCACAGCAGAATTTAATTTCCAAACAAATTCCTGTTATGAAAAAAAATAATCAAGATGTTTCTGGTATTATGTCTGAGATGAAAGTTCTTTCAGACGAGATTACGAGTCTAAAATCTCAGGTTTCTGAGCTCGAGAAAACTCAGAGAGAAATTTTATTATCTATTCCTAATGTTCCCAATAGTACTGTTCCCGTAGGAAAATCTGATGAAAATAATATTGAAATTCGCAAATGGGGGACTCCCAGAGAATTTGATTTTGAGCCTAAAGCACACTGGGATCTGGGAAAAAATTTAAATATTTTAGATCCTGAGAGAGCTGCAAAAATCACAGGTGCGAGATTTCATATATATAAAAATTTAGGAGCAAGACTCGAACGAGCAATAATAAATTTTTATTTGGACACACATACTTCAAATAATTATCAAGAGATTTTACCGCCGTTTGTAGTAAACTCTGACTCTATGACCGGAACGGGACAGTTACCGAAATTCAAAGACGACGCGTTCAAATTAAATAATTTAGATTATTATTTAGTCCCAACAGCCGAAGTTCCTGTGACTAATATGTTTCGTGATGAAATTTTAGACGGGAATAATTTAACTCAAAAATTTTGTGCATATACAGCATGTTTTAGGGCTGAGGCCGGTTCTGCAGGACGCGATACTCGTGGATTAATAAGACAGCATCAATTTAATAAAGTCGAACTTGTAAAATTTAGCAAACCTGAGAATTCTTATCAAGAGCTTGAGAGTTTGACACAAGACGCCGAAAATTTATTACAAAAACTAAATTTACCATATAGAATTATAAATTTGTGTACAGGAGATCTGGGATTTTCGTCTGCGAAAACTTATGATATTGAAGTCTGGATGCCGTCGTATAATAAATATCTGGAGATTTCGTCTTGTTCGAATTTTGAAGATTACCAAGCACGTCGCATGAATATTAAATATAAAAATAATTCACAGGACAAAGCTCAATATGTTCATACTTTAAACGGTTCAGGTTTGGCCGTCGGTCGAACAGTAGCTGCTATTCTTGAGAATTATCAAAACTCAGACGGTACTGTAAATATTCCTGAAGTTTTACAGAAATACATGAACACAAATATAATTAAATAAAATAAAACACACAGTAAAAATTATAATACTGTGTGTAATTTTTTGGTGACTCGTATGGGAATCGAACCCATGTTACCGGCGTGAGAGGCCAGTGTCTTAACCGCTTGACCAACGAGCCTATAGTACAATAATTATATATTTTTTAAATTTGATAATCAAGAACTTTTTTATTTTTTTATTTAAGCAAAACTTCTTTTTAACATATAATTAATCTCTTTTATATTTTTTATATTATTAATATTTTTTCTAATACGTGTAGAACTAATCGGCAAATTTTTGTACAAAACGGGACTGATTATTTTAGTTTTTATATTATAATTTTTACAGATTTTTTTTAATAAATACGCATCAGCAGCTTTGTTTTTTCCGAAATAATAATTAAACCCACAAGTTACACATTTCGAATTAAGTTTATTAAATAATATATTACACACAAATTCTTCCGGAGACAAGTCTTTAATTTGTTCAAAATTAATAATATATAAATTTTTTATACCCATAGACTCAAGAATTTTTTGCTTAGTATTTATATCTGTAAGTTCAAGAACATAATTATTTGAAATTACAGATTTGGGATTTTTGTCAAAAGTCAAAACTGTAGAAACAAGATTATTTTTTTTAGAATAATTAATAACGTGATTTATAACAGCCTGATGGCCTTTGTGGACGCCGTCGAAAAAACCCAGAGCTACGCACTTTTTTTCAGGAGTATATTCCAAAGAATTATATATTTTCATGTTCATAATAAATAATTAAATTTCGTTTCTGCCCAAAAGCGCACGAGAAAGAGTAACTTCATCAGCGTACTCAAGAGTCGCTCCGACAGGGACACCGTAGGCCAATCTTGTTATTTTAATTTCCGGATCACGAATAAGTTTCGAGATATACATAGACGTTGCCTCGCCCTCAACAGTAGGGTTCGTAGCCATAATAATTTCTTTTATTTTAGTATTATTAATATTATTGATTCTGGTTAATAATTCTTTAATACGAATCTCGTCAGGACCTATGCCGTTTAATGGAGAAATCACTCCATGCAAAACATGATACAGACCTGTAAACTCATGTGTTTTTTCTATGGCTTCAAGATCGCGAGTGTCTTCAATTACACAAATTATAGACTTATCGCGAGAATTATCTGTACAAATATCACAAATTTCTTTATCAGTAAAATTATAACACTGGGAACAATAACGAACTTTTTCGTGAGCGTTTATAATAGCATTTGCGAAGTCATGAGCGCTTTCTTTTGACATTTTGAGTACAGAAAAAGCAAGTTTCTGGGCAGTTTTTTTGCCAATACCCGGCAATCTCTCAAAAAACTCAGTTAATTTTACTAAATATATACTAGTGTTATTAGACATAATTACTAAAACATTCCCGGAAATCCCGGAATTTTCATTTGACCGGAGATACTTTCCATAGTTTGATCTCTGTCTGTTTTAGCTTGTCTAAGAGCTTCGTTTACAGCACCTTTGATCATGTCTGATAACAAATCAGAGTCTTCCGGGTCGATAATTTCAGGATTTATATACAAATTTTTAATTTTCATAGTGCCCAAAACCGTCACTGTAACCTGTTCTCCGCCAGAACTCGCAGTATATTCTTTTAAATCAAGCTCTGCCGATGCTGTTTCTAAATCTTGTTGAGCCTGCTGAGCTTTTTGCATCAGACTATTAACATTGTTCATGTTCATTCCGCCTAGACCGGCACCCATTTTTCCGGGTAATCTTACTTTCATGCTAATTTTCCTCCAAAATATTATGTAATTTTGCTTTAGATATTATACTGTCTAAAATATTATTATTATTTGTTTTACTTAAATTTTCGGAATTATACGGTCCAATATTATAAGCTTTACCCAAGATTTTGTGTATAATTTTCTTTAAACTATTTCTACATTCAGCTTTTCTGAGTAATTCAAACGCCATCGAATTTGTAGATTTTATCAAGATATAATTTTCGTGTTTAAACGCCTGAGAATTTTTCAGAGACATGCATAGAGATTTCAAAGAACTATCTTTTTGCATTTCTGTTAATATATCTCGCCATTCTGTTAAATTATCTGTTAGTTCTGTGTTAATATTACTGATATCAATCTCAGACGTATTTTTAATTATATTTTCTTGGGGTTCTTCCGGCTCTTTTTTTACTTGAATTTTATTTTCTGATTTATTTTTGCCTGAAAATCTCGAGCATAATTTTATTATAGCAATTTCAAGAGAAATTTTTCTGTCATTTCCAAAATTAATATTTCTATGAGTTTCTTGTAAAATCTCCAAAGAATATAAAATATCTTCTAAAATTAAATTCTTGTTCTTTTTTGTAATAATTTCTATCATAATATCTCTAAAATATTTAATCAAATCTTCGCAAAATTTCAACAAATTCACAGATTGCTTGTGAATATTCTCCAAAAATTCCAGACTTTCAGTACTATTTCCGGAAAATATTATATCACACAAGTTTTTAATTACATCTTGACCAGTAATTCCTAATATATTTTTAACAATTTCTTTTGTTATTTTTTGACTTTTATTAATATTAAAGCACTGATCTAGTATAGAAAGCGCGTCACGCATACCGCCGTCAGAAGCCTGAGCTATTACATTCAAAGCATCGTCTTCGATTTCTATTTTTTCTTGTTCACAAATATATTTTAATCTTGCGCAAATATCTTCATTTGAAACTCTGTGAAACACGAATTTTTGACATCTCGAGACTATTGTAGCCGGTAATTTATGAGATTCTGTAGTTGCCAAAATAAAAATCACGTGCGCCGGAGGCTCTTCAAGAGTTTTTAAAAAAGCGTTAAAAGCCCCTGTTGAAAGCATGTGAACTTCGTCGACAATATAAACTCTGTACTTACACTTTGTCGGAGTATACACAAGTTCTTCGCGCATATCACGAATATTTTCGACACCGTTATTACTGGCAGCGTCAATTTCGACTATATCAAGTTCAGTTTCAGACTCTGTACTCTTACAAATTTCGCATTGTTCGCACGGATTACCGTTTACAGGATTCTGGCAATTGACCGCTCGAGACAAAATTTTGGCGCATGTTGTTTTGCCGATACCCCTAGAGCCAACGAACAAATACGCATGAGAAATTCTTCCTGTATTAACTTCATTTTTCAGGACATCAGTTATATGATTCTGACCAATTACGTCATCAAATTTTCGTGGTCGCCACTTTCTATACAAAGCTTTGTACAACTTTGCCGTCTCCTTTTGATTACACATTTCTACTTGTATTTTTAATTCATATGTAATCCAACATGCAGTCGAACAAGCTATCTATATCGCACGAAACTTGTTGTTTAATGCTGCTCGGTTCCCCGCCTGACATGGTTCGCAACCATCCGTCGCATAGCACCCATCCAACTACATGTCGCATTACATATACTATAAACTTTTTAATTCTATAATATATGTAAAAGTTTTGCAAATAAATTAAGTTAAGCCGAGTTTTTTTACGGAGTATAGGTCTCGAATCTCAAACCTAAAAATCCGAACACCAAAAGCAAATATGTTTATACTCTTGGTGTTCGAAATTATTTTATTTTAAATTAATTTCTTTTTTTGTTTTTGAAAATCAAGAACAAAGCGCCTAAAGCTAAGACTAATATTACCGAAGAAACAGTTATAATTATACTTGAATTAAAGTCCCCAGTTGGTAATTTAGAGGCATTATCAGTGATAATATCTTTTGAATCATAAATAAAATACGGCGAAAAGTGTTTTAATTTCAAGACTCCGAAAGTATCTTTACCACCCGGGTATTCAAGTTCCTGTGAAGACACTTCTATATGTTCATCTTTGTTATTTGTCACATAAACAGATTTTAAATCTTCGAGATTCCAATCATCGCCAATCTGAACATATAACTCTGCGAATTCATCTCCGAAATCTACGTCTATTTTATTTCCGAAATTATCAACTAAACCTGCATAGAATAACCAACCGCGATTATTATCTATTTGCAACCTCACAGACTCGTCAAGATTTTGATACTCAGGCATATCTATTAATTGTTCATACGGTACCCATTCTACATAAAAATACGTGTCGCTAGAAACATCATAATTTTCGGGTAACTTCAAACCGTACCATGCACTGGTTCCATCGGATTCTTCACGAAGCCACACTTTTTTATCCCAATAATCTACTCTAGCATATGTACGATTTTTATAACTAAAATACGGGCCATTGAACCCCATCCCAGTTAAATACATTTCTACGCCACCCAAATTATTAGAAACAGGCTGCATTACGTGGGCAGAAAAATTATCGCCATCTTCAAAACTACAAACTAACGCAACCTGAAATTCGTCTTCCTCGTTTTCAAGCTGATCGTAAATATAACTCAAATCACAAGTTACTTGTCTGGTTTCTTTATCATACTCAAATGGTACAGCACCTTGACCCCATCCGTCATCTACGCTTTTAATATCTAACAATTGACCATTTTTACCTATTATTTCTGGGATAGTAAATGTAACTTCTCGAACACCCGATTCAACTAAAATCGGTTCAAGCATATCACCCACTTGTTCCCTTAAAGATACTTCTATGTTACTATTAAGATTTTTTAAACCAGAAGCGTCTGTAATTTTGTTATAATCTAAATTTAATTTCTTTAAATTCGGCAGTCCAGACACATCAGGGATACTTTTCAGTTCACCATAACTTAAATTTAAAGTTATTAAACTTTTTGGTAACTTCAAACGCGAAAAATCTTTAACTCCCAAAACCTTTAATGTTTCTAATTTATTTAACAAAGAAAAATCTAAATTAATATCTGCTATATCACAAGAAGTAATACTAATCTCCTGAACACTTTTTGGTAAACTTGAAAAATTG
>JAFQKZ010000032.1 GCA_017414725.1 Clostridia bacterium | reverse complement strand
ATTTTTAAAATTATATAATAAAAAAATATTTAATATAACTAATAATAATGATTTTAAAAAAATACTTTTGAATATATACAAATAATAATGTAAAATAAATATAGTGTTTTTTTATAATTTTATGTTAGAGTGGTGCTTAGTTATAAAAATATGAAAAATATACATAATTTATAGCAAATACCGTAAGTTTTTGTGTATATTTTTTTAATGATTTTTGAATTTAAATTGAAAATGTGGAATTCTCTGTGGAAAATGAGGAAAACTTTTTCAAAAAAATAGCGGCGAATACCCTAAATATAGCGTTTTTTGGGCCTGTGGAAAATATAAACACTGAAATGTTGAAAAAGAAGGTTGTACTGTGGAAATAAAAAATGTATTAAAAATTAAGAAATTTTCTGATGATGCAAAAGTCCCTGTGAGACAGACTAGTGGCTCCGCTGGAATAGATCTCTGTGCGTGTATAAATAATCAAGACAAAAAAATTGAGATAAATCCTGGCGAAATGGTATTTATATCATGTGGTATAGGAATTGAGCTGGAGAGTTCTGAATATGTCGGATTGATATTTGCAAGAAGTGGCTTGAGCGTAAAGCACGGAATTACTCTTTCTAACGGAGTCGGTGTTATAGATAGCGATTATCGCGGTGAACTTGGGGTCGGGCTGCATAATATCAGTAAAAATGCGTATGTTATAAATCATGGCGATAGGATTGCGCAATTAGTTGTAGCTAAAGTCGCGACGCCTGAAATTATAACTGTTGATGAGCTAAATAATACAGATAGAAATACAGGTGGTTTTGGTTCAACCGGAAAATAAAGATAATATATTGAAAATTAAAAGAATTTCTGAGAATGCGAAAATTCCTGTGAGACAAAATAAAATAAATTTGTATGCGTGTATAAATAATCAAGACCAAAAAATTGAGATTAAACCCGGCGAATTAGTTTTCGTGCCATGTGGAATTGCTATCGAGCTCGAAAGTCCTGAGTATGTTGCACTTTTGTTTGTCGAAAATAAAATTATAAATTATAGTGTAAATTTTCCGGGTAGCGTCGGAGTTATAGATAGTGATTATCGTGGCGAGCTCAATGTCGTTCTTCGTAATAATAGTAAAAATTTGTATACAATAAATCACGGTGATAAAATTGCTTATTTAATTATCATGAAAATTGTAGTTTAAATAAAACAAAGGAGCTAAAATAATGTTTTCGAGAGAAATTGGTATAGATTTAGGTACGGCTAATACTTTGGTTTTCCTGAAAAACAAGGGAATTATCAAAAAAGAAGCATCTGTTGTTGCGGTAGATACCAAAAAAGACGTAATTTTAGCTGTCGGAGAACAGGCTAAAGAAATGATCGGCAGAACGCCCGGCTCAATAATTGCAGTACGACCGTTGAGAGATGGCGTAATTGCAGATTTTGATATTGCAGCTGTAATGTTAAAGTATTTTATTTCTCAAGCTCCGAAAAGTATGTTTTTTATAAAACCCAGAGTTGTAATTTGCGTACCGTCGGGAGTTACGGAAGTAGAACGTCGAGCCGTAGAAGAATCAGCAAAACAGGCCGGTGTAGGAGTCGTAGAGTTAATAGATGAACCAATGGCGGCCGCAATAGGTGCAGGATTACCGGTTCTTGAACCTACTGGCAGCATGATTATAGACATCGGTGGGGGTACTACTGAAGTAGCTGTAATTTCGCTTGGGGATATAGTAACCTCGAAATCGAAAAAAGTTGCCGGCGATAAATTTGACGAATCTATAATTTCGTATATTAAGAGAAAACATAATTTATTAATAGGCGAGAGAATGGCTGAATTATTGAAAATCAAACTAGGTTCAGCAGTTCCGTTTGAGAATAACAATAATTCTGAAGATGATATATTTGAGATGAACATAAAAGGCCGTGATTTAGTAGACGGGTTCCCGAAAAGTATTGTAATCACCAGTCAGGAAATTCGTGAAGCTTTGTCCGAACCATTGAAATTAGTAGTCGAGTCAGTTAAAGAAACGCTTGAAAACACGCCTCCTGAGTTATCTGCAGATATACTTGAACGTGGAATTACTCTTACAGGCGGAGGAGCTCTGTTGCGTGGCATAGATACTTTGATTTCCGAAGAAACAAATATGCCGGTTATAATAGCACAAAATCCGTTAGAGTGTGTTGCAATAGGAACAGGAGAATATTTGAATTTCCCGAAAACACAAAGAATAACTATTTCTAAGAGAGTGAAATAATTATTTTTTAGGGGATATAAATATTTGAGTAAAAAAAATTCACAAAAAACAAAAATTACAGTAATATTAATATTATTTTTATTAATATTGTTTATAGTTTACAATTTTTTTGGTTCTAAAATATACTCATCCGGGCAATATTTTACTGCACAGATTTCAAATAAAATATCTAATTTTTTAGATAATTTCACACAAAAACAAGAGCTTGAAAATAAAATTAATAACTTGCAATCTGAGATTAATATTTTAAGAGATAAAGTTATTGATTATGAAGAAACAAAAAAAGAGAACGAGCGACTTACGAAATATTATGATTTAAAGAGCGATAACGAGAATTTAAAATTTGTTCCTGCGTCAGTCATAGGCAGAGATAATCTTGATGCATTCAGCAAGATTACTATTGACAAGGGCAGTAACTCCGGGATTTCCGTGAATAATATAGTCATAACAGAAAATGGGGTTGTTGGCGTTGTTACCGACGTAAAGCCTAGCTGTTCGATAGTCGAAACTTTATTATCCCCAAATATCAAACTTGGGGCTTTTGACATAGAAACCGATGAAGCGGGTATAATTTCCGGTCAAGCGTGTATAACTAATTCTCCGGTCACGCGTATGAAATATATTTCTCCCGAAAAATTATATTCAGGAGATATCATAGTAACTTCAGGTATTAGTGGACTATATCCGAGAAACTTAAAAATCGGCAAAGTCACAAATATTAATTATGACTCCACCGATTGTTATTATTATAGTGATATTAGTCTTTTCGAAGACCCGCTAAAAGTTCAGGATTTGTCTGTTGTTGTTGAGTTTTAAGATCAGTTTTATTCTATGGGTATGATGGGGTCGGTCTGGGGCTTTTGACATAGAAACCGATGAAGCGGGTATAATTTCCGGTCAAGCGTGTATAACTAATTCTCCGGTCACGCGCATGAAATATATATCTCCCGAAAAATTATATTCAGGAGATATCATAGTAACTTCAGGTATTAGCGGACTATATCCGAGAAACTTAAAAATCGGCAAAGTCACAAATATTAATTATGACTCCACCGATTGCTATTATTATAGTGATATTAGTCTCTTCGAAGATCCGCTAAAAGTTCAGGATTTGTCTGTTGTTGTTGAGTTTTAAGATCAGTTTTATTCTATGGCTCGGCGATTGTCGGGTTTTGCATCGCCTCGCCGATCATCTGGTGCAGTTGTGTGCACTCCGAGTCCGAGAGCATCGAGT
>JAFQKZ010000031.1 GCA_017414725.1 Clostridia bacterium | reverse complement strand
CACTCGCCCCACGGTACGATTCGGTCTATCCGATTTAGTAATTCTTTTTTCTTTGTTTTTCTCTGGGCCAGCTCATCGCTTAGCTCGCTTAGCGTTATTTGTTTTATCATACCTTTATCTTATCATTTCTCCTTCTGTTTTTCTATTCACACTTTGGGCGGTATTGCCTTAACAAGACACAATGTTGTAACGAATAAATTGAGTGAAATTGTTTTATTATGTTTTTGATTCTTATACCCTTCAAAAATAAAGCAAATCACACTAAACACACAATATTTACCAAAATCAGTTCATAAGCTCTGATAAAAAACTTACGATATCTTCTTTTTGATCAACTACTTTTTCAAATTTTTTGTTTTCTTTTTTTACATTTTCTGAAATATAATTTGAATTTAAATCTTTTAACAAATCTTTTTCAGTCAATGTTCCACCAATAACTAAATTTTTTATCACACTAAAATTCGATTCCATGGCAGTAGATTCTAAACTTTTGCACAAATCATGCCATAACTTTGAATTTTTATTTACAATTGTATCTATTATTGTATCTGATAGATTCTTATATTTGTTTATGTTAGGAAATATTTTTTTAACTTTCTCAACAAATTTATCTTCACCCCCCCATTTTTGGTAAAAGTTGGAAGTAATGTTTTGTTTTGAAAAGAAAATATTTTCTAAGTTAGTCCAATTATTATTAAACTTAGCTTTTATCTCTGTTGCTACTTGCTCGCCCATATAAATAATTTGATTGCAATTTATTTCGTAATTTAATATCAAGCAAGTAATATAATCATTAGCCATATCAGCAATTTTTTTCTTGCGCTGATTTCTTCTTATAATAACTATATCTTTAAATTTTACATCTTTCGCAGTAATTCTATAATTTTTCGAAACTCCATCTAATTTATCACGTGTTTCTGTTATCTCTTTTACTTTTTTGTT
Source organism: Clostridia bacterium (assembly GCA_017414725.1). Lineage (GTDB taxonomy): Bacteria > Bacillota > Clostridia > Oscillospirales > Acutalibacteraceae > UMGS1491. The sequence goes on along the minus strand of JAFQKZ010000031.1, from coordinate 3,035 downwards.
TATATCTTTAATTTCTACACAACCCATAAATTATCACACTCCAAAAATTAAACTAGATACGCGTATTTGCCGAAATCGTCTTTAGATATCATTTTATTTTGTTTTTTGAGTTCATGCTCAAGAGATTTTAAAATATGTTTCATAGAAACTTCTTGATTTTTAATTTCAGGCTCTGACGCTGCCATAAAAGCTGCTAAAAGAGCAATGTTTTTTATGTTCCCGCCAGAAATCTCGAAGTTTTTGGCTAAAAAATCAAAGTCTATATTATCCGTAACAGGGACAGTCTTAGGATAAATTTTCTCCCAGATTTGTTTTCTATGATTATAGTCAGGTAACGCAAAATGTACAACATAATTAATTCTTCTGAAAAAAGCTTGGTCTATGTTCTGCAAAAAATTCGTAGTCATAATAGTAATACCGGTGTGCTCTTCCATTTTTTGTAATAAATACGAAGTTTCGAGATTTGCGTTTCTGTCATGTGAATCTTTTATTTCTGTACGTTTTGCGAAAATCGAATCTGTTTCGTCAAATAATAAAATTGAATTGTTTTTTTTCGCATTTTCAAATACTTCTTTGAGGTTTTTTTCAGATTCTCCTATATATTTTGAGATTACTTGGGACAAATCTATACGATAGATTTCCATATCAAGTTCATGCGCGACAACTTGTGCAGCCATGGTTTTTCCAGTACCGGACGGCCCGGCAAACAACATGCTAAGTCCTGTGCCATAAAGAATTCTAGAATTTAATCCCCATTTGTCGTAAACAATATGCTTGAATTTAATCTGATTACACGCATGTTTAATAATATTTTTTTGTTTGGGATCTAAAACCAGCTCGTCCCAAGTATGTTTTTTTCTGATAATACTAGCTTTGTTTGAGAAATCACTAGACACTTGATTATACGCACACTGTGAGATTATATTTTTGTTTATTTTATTTAAATTTTGTGTTTGTGTTTGAATAAAAGTTTGTTTGACAGTGTTTTGAATTTGTGCAGGAGTAAAAGTAAATTTATTTGCAAGTTCATGAATATCAGTATTATTAATATAATTTTTTAAATAATAATTCCATAATTTATAATTTTCAGTATTATTTAATTCCGGTAAATTTATATCTATATACTCTAAATCTGTAAATTTTTGAGATAAATTTATATTTTTTTCAGATACCAGAAAAATAATCTGTGAAAATTTTCTGGCAGTCTCAATCGCAAATCTAACTTTCTCGAAACCCTCAGGTGTATCTATAATTTTGTCTATGTTATATAAACTCATGTAATTATTATTTATAACTGCTTCGCGGCATGCTGTCATAATATAATCCCCAAATAATAATTCAGTTTTTTGCGGGATATTAACACATACCAGATTTTTATTTAGCATATCGCAAACTCGTCTTATAATAGTATCTTTGCCTATGCCAAATTCGCCGTGCACGTAAAAATATAAATTTTCGCTAGTATTCGAAATCATATTATAAATATTTTGCGCAATATTTTCTCTTATAACTAACTTTTTAGTGATACTATTATTATAAATATTTATTCCCGGAATATTTATGTTTTTGTTATTATAGACTAAATTTTCATATACTCTTGGGTCAATCTCAGGTTTATTGTGAACAAAACATAAAGTTTCTATGTTTCGAGTCATGAACTCTAATGTGCTGTAATAATCTTCGATTTCAGTAATATCTTCTACGAAAAAATATAATTTTAATATAGCACTATAAGTCAAAGTATCTGTATTTTCAATCTGTAACAATAATTTTTTATATATATTATCTGAATAGTATAACATTGAGATTATTAAACAAAAATATTCTAAAGTATTTAAACTAAATTTTTCTTTAAAATCTCGTAAATTAAATTTTTCGTCTGTATTTTTAAGCTTGGATGCTCTGATTTTCAATTCCAATACTGCTTCAGTGCGTGAATAAACAGCCAAAACGGCGTCTTTGTTAGAGTCAAAATCGCCGTTATTTTTACATTCTAAATATTTATTAATTAAAAAAATTTTATGCCTGAATTCTTCTGATAAATATTCATAATTATTTTTATAAATCTTGTGTTTTTCGCCGGGAACAAAATCTAAAATTAATTCTTTCATTACGATAAACACTCCCAATCTCTCAGGCATATTTATGCTAATTTTCTCTGGTATCTCCCCAAAAGAACAACGCTATCGTGCCCGGACCGGTATGACTTCCAACGGTAGTTCCAATATTATTTATTAATACAGGTTCAGGCAATTCCGTGAAATATTCCTGAATTAAATTTGCTAAGAATTCTGCATCTTTATAACATGCAGAGTGGGAAATATAACATTTTTGATTATATTGTGCACCGTTCTGAGCGTGTTTTTTCATAAGCTCAAATAACTCTGTAAGTGCTTTTTGCTTGGTTCTGACTTTAAGAACAGGAACTAATTTACCGAGTTTGTCTACTGTTAAGACCGGACAAATTTTCAATAATCCACCGAAAAATCCGGCTGTTTTTGAAACTCTGCCACCTTTTACAAAATATTTTAAGTCTGTAGAAGTAAACCAATGATTTAGATTTAGCCTGTTTGACTCGCCCCAGGTATACACTTCATCAATAGTCATACCGGTGTCGCGTAATTCAGCAAGTTTATCTATAAACAGACCAAACCCTGACGACGCTGCGAGAGAATCTAAAATATATATTTTTCTGTCAGGATATTTCGGCTGAAGTTCGCTCTGAGCAATCTTAGCAGAATTATAAGAACCTGAAATTCCTGAAGATATATTTACATGCAAAATATCTTTGCCGGACTCCAAAAATTGCTTGAAATAATCTACGTATTCTGAAGCGTTTATCTGTGAAGTTTTTACATCTGCACCGGTTTCCATCGTACTATAAAACTCGTCGAGCTTTATAGTCTGTCCCAAATCATCATAATAATGCTCGTTGTTTATATAAAAATGAAACGGGATATAATTAATATTTTGCGTTTGCAAGTGTTCTAAGCTCAAATCTACTGTCGAGCAACAGCTTAAAATAAATTTTGTGT
>JAFQKZ010000030.1 GCA_017414725.1 Clostridia bacterium | reverse complement strand
TTGGCTTCTACGGGTTCGGCAAGTACGATATTACTGATAAGATTCTTAGAAAACTCAAGTCCTTGTTTATAGACAATCTCGTGTTTCAGCTCACGAATACCCACAGCACCGACCTGCGTGATGTTTTCTATACCACGCTCAATATTTTGATCTTCGGTAACTATACTCTCAAACGGGATATCTTCATGTTCGGTAGATTCACACGTAATATTTACATGTAACAAATCGTCATATATCGGAACTATGATTTTATCGCCATAATAAAATTTATTTTTATTATTCAGCATACATAAAGTTTGGATATTCGTGTCAAATTTTTGAGATATATCAGACATAGACTCGTTGTTATTTATAGTATAAAACCCGGTTTTTTGAACTTTGGTATTTAAGACTTTTGTAATTTGTTCGGTATTTTTTATTTTGTTTGCAGGGAACATGCCGGATTTAATTTCAATATCTTCGTCGAAACTTATATCTGTAATTTCATATTCAGGATTTATTTCAGATTTATATTTATTTTTTATGTTTTCCAGACAAGAATCTATATTTTCTTTTGAGTTTGAAGCTAAAATATTATTTTGATTTACATATAGTGCGTAGCCCGGAACAAAATTTTCATCGGTAGATTTAACTATTTTATCTTTTATAATTTCTATATTTTCAGAGTAATTATTATCGCTGTTACTATTATTTAGTTCTGTAATTTCGAGTTTTGTATCAAGATTTTGGATTTTAGTTTTTTCGTTTGGCAAAACTTCTGACAGTACAGAGTGCTTAGCTTTCTCAAAAATTTTCTGATCCGGCATGGTTACAACAGTTTGATCGTTACATTTAAGAGTAAGGCAGTAAGTTTTGGAATTAAAGTACAAAACAGTAAAAGCAAAACACAAAACAGAAGAAATTGGTAAAAGATTTCTGAAAATATTTTTTTTACGAGACTTAGGCTTTTGTTCCAATTAAAATATACTTCCTTTCACGTTTTCACTATTTAACACATATTAACACTTCTTAATTTATTATAACAAAAAGTTACAAAAAATCAACATATAGTGTCAAATTCATTAATTTTAATATAATTTATTTATATTCAAAAATAATTATGTGAATTTTCACTATAAATTTAATTTGCCCAAAAATCGACAATATAATTCAGTTTTGATTAATTTTGTTCATAATTATCTTAAATTTTCAAATATTTAAAAATTTATATTCAAAATTCACAAGTACGTGTGATAAACTACATAGTAATTAAAATACGGAAGGAGTATAATTTCATGAATTTTCAGGAAAAAAATAAAAAAAAATTTCAAAAAGTTGCAAAAAATATTATTTTAGGAGCTTTTGCAACAGGTGTAGCTGCTTATATTAGCTACAGCATAATAGTTAACGCTGAACTTGCCACTGAAAATAGTATAAATAATATTTCTGAAGATTTAGATACGAGTACGGAATCAAAAACAGAAAACTCTGTAGAAACGCAATTAACAAGTGAAGAAATAGATAAAATAATTCAAGATTTAAAATTGACCGGAAACATAGATAATATTCTGGAGAAACTTGATGAAATTATAGCTCGTGCAAAATTAACCAATAATACGGCACTCCAAGATTACGCGGAAAGCATGAAAGAATCATATAAATTACAAAGCGAACTGGATAGCGTAAATAGTCTTATAGAATCTATGAAAAAAAAGAACAAAGAAATTGCAGCTGTTGATAAACAAGTCCGGAAAATATTATCTGTGACTACTATTACAAGTGACTTAGACGGGGCAGTTTCAGATGAAACTTTGTTAATATTGCAGTCTATAAGTACTGACGATATGAAAAAATTGCAAGACTTAATTGCTGAAATAGAAAATTTATTTGACTTGAATAATATCGAACTTTTGACTGTTCAAGAAAGAAGTTTGCTGGATATTTTAGTATTAACAGAAATACAAAATCAAAATATAGAATTAAATGAAATAAAACAAGAATTACTTGAGAATACTTTAGGCGTAGCTGTGACTATTTTAGAGTCATATCAAAAAGATATTTATTCGGAACAGGAATATGATAATTTAATTTCAGGTACTGAGAAATTTATGAAAGTAGGCAAAAAGTGTTCAACTGTATTGCCTGAACAAATAGCGACTTTGAATAATTATTTTACCATGAACCATTCGCCGATAGTCTACGACGGGCATATCTTAATGGCCATGGAGGATTTATATATGTATATAGACGCGACTATCGAACACATGTACAATAACGCTACTATGGTAATAACTTCTCCGGGGAAAACTCTTGAAGTAACCGCCGGAAAAAACTTAGCGTACTTAAACGATAAACCCTATAACATGCCTGTACCGATTTTGTCGTATCAAGATACTATTTATATGTCTGTTGAGTTTTTCGCTCAGGCTTACGATATATCTTATAAATATTTACCTGAGCATAATTTTATAATTTTATATAATAATTTAAATCAGTTAACAAATCCGTCTGTACCTAACGAGCTTAGTAAATAATAATTATTAGTATTCGGGAGGATTGTAAATGGCAAAATATACGATTATTTCTGATATTGGCAAGGGTATGATAGCTCTTTTAAGAGATAAATTAGTTCCTGATGTTTTGGACAAATCGGAGTCTATTGGTATTTGCGACCCGAAAGAACGTGGCGAATACATAGTAGGAATACATCCATATGATATACGTGAAGACGCTAACGGGAAAGCTGAAAACAAGAAAAGTTTACCTGATGGAAGCATCCAAGATGCACCGGCAATGATAGAGTTATATTATGTGATATCAGTGAACAGTAAAGCTGGTCTTGATTCAAAAGCTCTTGACGAAGCAAAAATTATCGGAAAAATTATTCAAGTCATAAAAGACAATCCAACTATACCAAGAAGATATATGCCAGATAATACTGATGCAGAAATAGAAAACGTGCCGATAAGCATGTTACCGTTGAACATGGAAGAAAAAGTAAAAGTTTGGACAATGTTTGGAGAGCCGTATAAATTATCTGTATTTTATATAGTAGGTCCTGTTGCGATTGACTCTACAAATATTACCAAACCTAAGAAACGTGTTGAAACTATACACTTGTCAACAGAACATTTTACTCCCAATAAAGTCTTAGA
>JAFQKZ010000029.1 GCA_017414725.1 Clostridia bacterium | reverse complement strand
CTACAAGGTTGATAGGCTGAGCGTCTAAGCACAGTAATGTGTTCAGCTACTCAGTACTAATCGGTCGAGGGTTTGTCCTACTTTTTTATCTCTTTAATTTTATATTACTTTCTCTCTTCCTTTTTTATATCTTATATATTATATCTCGTGTTTTCCTCCTCTTCGTTCGGTTTTCAGGGCTCTGCTTGTGATTGAAAATAAAAAAATGGGTCTTGAAAATGATAATTGATTGTAAAAAGATATCCGAAGATGTTATAGGTAATTTAGTTGAAAAAGTTAGAATTTTGAATATTAACAATATTTTTCCTATTTTAGCTGTAGTGTTAGTAGGAGATATTTTTTCTTCTAGAATATATGTAAATAGTAAAAAAAAAGCGTGTGAAAAGCTCGGTATAGGATTTCAAGAGTATGCTTTTCCTGACACAGTCACAGAACCAGAATTATGTGATTTTATACAAAAATTAAATAGTAATAAAAACATTACTGGTATATTAGTACAATTGCCGTTGCCGAATCATATAGATAAAAATAGAGTTTGTAAATTTATAGATCCAAAAAAAGATGTAGATGGATTTGCTCCGGAAAATGTGTATAATTTATATGAGAACAGAGATGGTTTGTACGCTTGTACTGCTCAGGGGATTCTAGAGATTTTCAAAAGTCACGAAATCGACTTGACTGGTAAGAATTGCGTGATAATTAACAGAAGTAGCATAGTTGGCAAGCCTGTCGCGATGATGATGTTGCACGAAAATTCCACGGTAACTATATGTCATAGTAAGACGAACAATTTACAAAATTTATGTATTAACGCTGATATATTGATTACGGGAGTTGGAAAGCCTAAATTTATTAGTCAAAATATGGTAAAAGAAAATGCGATAGTGATTGATGTTGGGATTTCTCGCACGGAAGATAACAAAGTTTGTGGGGATGTAGATTTCGAAAACGTAGCTCCAAAATGTTCGTATATTACTCGAGTGCCTGGTGGCGTAGGGTTGCTGACGGTGGCAATGTTAATGAAAAATGTAGTAAAAGCTGCGGAAATTCAACATAATTTACAAATTTGAAGTCAAAAAGAGAGGATTGTAACGAGCGTGAATGTATGGCATGATATAGACGCATCAAGGGTAACTGCAGAAGAATTTGTAGCTGTGATAGAGATTTCAAAGGGTAGCAAGTCGAAATATGAGCTTGACAAAGATACCGGAATGTTGCTTTTAGACAGAATTTTGTACACTTCTACACATTATCCTGCGAATTATGGGTTTATTCCTAGGACTTTTGCTGATGATGGAGATCCGTTGGATGTTTTAGTTTTATGCTCCGAACAGATTTATCCGATGACTTTGGTAAAATGTTATCCTATTGGCATGATAACTATGATTGATTCTGGAAGTAGCGACGAGAAAATTATTGCGATCCCGAAAGACGATCCGATGTACAATATATACACCGCTGTTTCCGAATTGCCCGCTCATATTTTTGAAGAAATGAAGCATTTTTTCAGTGTTTATAAGATGCTTGAAAATAAGACAACGCAAGTAGATGACATCCAGAGTCGTGAAAAAGCAATTGAAACCATAACGAACTGTATAAGTTTATATAAAAGAAAATTTAAATAATTATAATTTAATTTTAAGAATTGGGGCGTTCAGGGTGGTACAAATTGACGAAATTAGACTTGAACTGAATAAACTCAAGCCAAAATTGATTTCTCTCGGAGAGACTCTAAAAATTACTGAGTTGGAACAAAAATTAAAAGATTTAGAAATTATAACATCGAAAAGTGATTTTTGGTCTGATACAGAGAATTCCCAAAAAGTTCTTTCAGAGATAAAAACAATAAATTCCAAATTAAAAGATTATAATTATATTAAAAATAGTTTTGAAGAATTAGAAATTTTATTAGAAATTTGCTTAGAAAGCCAAGATGAAAATAGCACAGATATAATAGACTTAGAAAATAATTTAAAAAAATTTAAAATTGATTTGGATAATCAAACTTTAAGTACTTTGTTGACAGGTGAGTATGATTCTCAAAACGCAATTTTGACTTTACACGCAGGTGCCGGAGGTACAGAATCTCAGGACTGGGCTGAAATGTTGTGTAGAATGTACATGAGGTGGGCCGAAAAGCATAAATATAAAGTTAAGATTTTGGATTATTTAGATGGCGAAGAAGCAGGACTAAAGAGTGCGTCGATTTTGATTGAGGGCCTGAATGCATACGGATTTTTGAAAGGTGAAAACGGTGTTCACAGACTCGTGCGTATTTCTCCGTTTGATGCTTCAGGGCGTAGACACACTTCGTTTGCTTCTTTGGAAGTAATTCCTGAGATTAATGACGAGATAAAAATCGAAATTTCTCCGGATGATATAAAAATGGATGTTTTCAGAGCGAGTGGTGCCGGCGGTCAGCATGTTAACAAGACATCTTCGGCAGTAAGACTTACTCATATTCCGACCGGAATAGTCGTAGCTTGTCAGAACGAGAGAAGTCAGTTCCAAAATCGTGATACAGCCATGAAAATTTTAAAATCGAAATTAATAGAGATAAAAGAGCGCGAACATCTTGACAAAATAGATGATATTAAGGGCGTTCAGAAAGAAATTGCATGGGGATCGCAAATTAGATCTTACACTTTTATGCCGTATACGCTTGTGAAAGATCATAGAACAGGGTTTGAGATTGGGAACGTTCAAGCTGTTATGGACGGCGAAATAGACGGATTTATAAATTCATATTTGACAAATTCGGTGAATAATTAGACAATTTAATATAAATTTTTAATGGGTGAGTGATGTTTTATGTGGACAAAGACTAAACCTGTTACATGCGTGTGGGAAATAACAATGGGCTGCAACATGAGATGCAAGCACTGTGGTTCTTCGTGCGAGTTTGCGTTGCCCGGAGAGTTGGATACCCAAGAAGCTTTGAAATTTGTAGATATGTGCGCTGATATGAATCTCGAATGGGCTAATATTTCCGGTGGAGAGCCGTTTACCAGGCCGGATTTAATGGAAATAGTTAAGTATTTCCGCGAAAAAAATATATGTGTGAATATTATTTCGAACGGATGGCTGATTGATGAGAATTACGCTCGTGAACTCAGCAAACTTGATAAAGTTCGTGTCATGATTAGTATAGACGGTCCAAAGAGAGTACATGATTTTGTTCGTAAACCTGGATCTTTTGATAGACTTTCAGATTCTTTGGATATTTTGAACAAATATAATATTTTAACCGGCTGTATTACTACGCTAACTAAACAAAATATAGATATTCTAGACGAATTGAAATTATTTTTGATGTCAAAAAATGTAACTTGTTGGCAGGTTCAGATTGGGCTCCCAATGGGTAATCTTGACAAAAATCGTGATTGGATTTTAGACTATAATCAAATACACGATATAATTAAATTTTGTGAAAAAGTGTCAAAAGAAGATAATAATATTGATATTTTCCCTTCAGATTGCATAGGATATTATGATAAAAGACTGGAAGAAATTTTAAAAAGATCTTTTGGTGATGATAATATTGCTCCATGGGCAGGTTGTCATGCTGGTGTTTACAGCTTTGGTTTGTTGCATAACGGAGATATAGTAGGATGTACTTCGATACGTGATAATAAATATGTTGCCGGGAATATTCGTGAGAGAACTTTGCGCGAGATTTGGGAAGACGATAGTAGTTTTTCGTGGAGGAGAAGTTTTAATAAATCGGATTTGGGCTCGAAATGTTCGAAGTGTGAGCACGCTGAAAACTGTCTTGGCGGCTGTTTTAACACAAGACTTACTCTAAACAATACTTTTAATTCTGATAATAATTACTGTATTTTGAATAATTTATGAGCAAATATTAAAAAATTTCGTTAAATCAAATCACAATTTGCTAAGAAACACAAAAAATATTATGTACAAAATACAAAAAATAAAAAAAAAATTGAAAATAAAGTAGAAATTGTAGTAGTTTTGTTGTTTGTAACGTTAAAATATTATATAATTACCACAGGATTATTATAATTAATATAGTATTTTCTATATGATTTGTCGCAAAAGTAGTTTTTGGGAGGATGTTTTTAATGAATATTGCGCTTAGCTCGCAAGACTCAAAAAAAGAATTAATGGTAAGATTTTGTATAGCATACTCTGGGATTTTGAGTAAGCACAAATTGTGTTCTACTGCAAATACTGGGAAGCTTGTTGAAGAAGCCATTGGAACAAAAGTTACGAAGTTTTTGAGTGCTAAGCAGGGTGGCTGTCAACAGATTTCATCTAGGATTTCTTGCGGGGAAATTGATTCCGTGATATTTTTCAGAGATGCTACCCGTCCGGAACTTATGGGTCGTGGAGAAGACGATTTGTTAAGATTATGCGATTTACATATCATTCCGTTAGCTACAAATATTGCGACTGCTGAAATTTTAATTCATGGTCTCGAACGTGGGGATCTTGAATGGCGTAAAATAGGGAAACCTGTTTTCTAAAGCATAATTTAAAACACAAAAAATTCGACTGGATGAAATTCTAGTCGATTTTTTATTCAAAGTGTACAAAAGCCATTGGAGGTGTATTCGAAAATATAATTTTTTTCACTTAGTACGATATTATTTTTTCGCGTATTCTTTATATGATAAATATAATACAAACCGGACTATAAAATAGGCGTATAGTAAATAAATTTGATATAAAAACAAGGCTTGAATTTTAAATCTCGAGAATATATAATAAATATGATTTTTGTTTATGTATAGATTTTTATATATTTTTAGGAGGAACAATGGACAAAGATTCGAGCTCGCCTTCGGGTGATATTAATCCCGGTGAAAACAATAAAATAGAAGAATCTGAGGAACCTGACTCTAATAGTAACATAGAAGTTGAGATAATAGCTGATGAACGTTCTGAGGAGTATAAAGAAGAAGTTACAGGCATGAAAATAAAATATTCTTTAACGGAAAACGAAGTTAAAGAGTACGTGAAGTTCAGCAAAAAGCATGATAAATATCAGAAAGTACAAAAAAGATACGTGTTTTTAAATTTAGTATTATTGGTAGTTTTATTATCTGTTTCAGTAATAACGGGGTCTGCTTATTATAGTTTTGCGGGGTTGTTTCCGGTAACATCGATTATATGTATGTATTTAGTGCCGTACATGAACAATAATATTACTGTTAATAGAATGCTACGAGAGAAAGAATTTACAGTAGAAGTATTTCCTGACAGAATCGAAGTGCAAACCAAAAGCGGTATACGGGAGATATTTTTAAATAATGTTTGTGAAAGTACAGAGCATAACAATATGGTAATAATTTTTTCGCCGGAGGGACACGGACTAATTATACCGTTGAGAGCGATTGAGCCTGAATTAAGAGCAGACGTTCAGGCTATTATAGCAGCTGGTTCGACTCCGAGATACACTCAATACGAACCGATAAATTTGTGAAATTTATTATAAACATGTAAAATATATAATATTAAGTATTAAGGAGTATCGAATTAAAAAAATATGGATAATCAAGATAATATTAATATAAAAGATACGAGAATAATTGACGTAGATATAGAAAAAGAAATGAAAAAATCTTTTTTAGATTACTCGATGTCTGTTATAGTTTCACGTGCGTTACCTGATGTGCGTGATGGTTTGAAGCCTGTTCACAGAAGAATATTGTACGCTCTTTTCGAAGATAATTTAGGACCTGACAAAGCGTATAGAAAATGTGCAAACGTCGTAGGTTCTGTTTTGGGAAGATATCATCCACATGGCGACTCTTCGGTTTATGATGCTCTTGTAAGATTAGCTCAAGATTTTTCTATGAGATATATTTTAGTTGACGGGCACGGTAACTTTGGTTCTGTGGACGGAGATCCCCCAGCAGCATACAGATATACAGAATCAAGAATGAGTAAGATATCTGTAAAAATGCTCACAGATATAGACAAAGAAACTGTAGATTTTGTGTCAAACTATGATGATAGATTACAAGAGCCTACTGTTTTACCGTCGAGATTTCCGAATTTATTAGTAAACGGTTCTACGGGAATTGCCGTAGGAATGGCTACGAATATTCCTCCGCATAACATGAACGAAGTCATAGACGCGATGTGTTATGTCATAGATAATCCTGAGTGCGAGTTACACGAAATATGTAATTATATTAAAGGCCCTGATTTTCCAACCGGCGGAATAATTATGGGTAAATCAGGAATCCGTGCGGCTTATAGTACAGGTCGCGGGAAAATTATTCTTAGAGCCAAGACAGAAATAATCGAAGAAAATAATAAGTCTAAAATAATTGTAACAGAATTGCCGTATCAAGTTAATAAAGCAAGATTAATAGAAAGCATTGCCGATATGGTAAAAGATAAAAAATTAGACGGAATTTCGCGTATCGAAGACCATTCTGACAGAAACGGCATGCATATTGAAATAGATCTAAAAAGAGACGCCGTGGCTCAAGTTGTTTTAAATAAATTATTTTCTTATTCGCAATTGCAAATTACGTACGGAATAATCATGTTAAGTATCGTAAACGGCGAGCCAAAAATATTAAATTTAAAACAAATTTTAGAAGAATATATTAAGTTTCAAATACAAGTTATTACAAGACGTGTAATATTTGATCTAAAAAAAGCCAAAGAACGTGCACATATATTACGTGGACTCAAAATTGCTCTTGATTATATCGACGAAGTAATAAATATTTTAAGAAGTTCCGGATCTATTCCTGAAGCAAAATCAAGATTATCCGAGAGATTTGGTCTAGATGATATTCAAACTCAAGCTATAGTTCAAATGCCTTTGGGAAGACTTACAGGTCTCGAGAGAAATAAAATCGAAGAAGAATTAAATAATCTTGATTTAAAAATCAGTGAATATAACGAAATTTTGGCAAGTGAGATAAAAATAAAAGAAATTATCAAAACAGAAGCTCTTGAAATCAAAAAGTCTTTTGGAGATGAAAGAAGAACTCAAATCGAAAATATCAGTGGCGAAGTAGATATTGAAGATTTGATTCCCGAAGAAGATTGTGCTGTTACTCTGACTCATTTTGGTTATGTAAAACGTCAGAGTTTAGATAGTTATAGACTCCAAAGACGTGGTGGTCGCGGAATTTCGGGCATGACACGCAGAGAAGAAGATACAGTAAAAGAATTATTTGTTATTAACAATCACGATTATGTACTGTTCTTCACTAATATGGGTCGTGTTTATAGAATCAAGTGTTATGAAATTCCTGAGGGCTCCAGAACTTCAAAAGGTACTAATATTAAGAATATTTTACCGCTGGGACCTGACGAACAAGTAACTTCTGTGATTAAAGTCCCCGAGTTTGTCGAAGATAAATATTTAATCATGGTCACTAGATTTGGTGTTATTAAGCGCGTAAATTTAAATTCTTTTGACTCTTCCAGAAAATCCGGATTGATAGCTTTAGATTTAGACGACGGAGACGAATTATCCTGGGTCAGGCTAACAGACGGAAACCAAGAAGTGATTATCGCTACGAAATACGGCAAGTCTATAAGATTTATAGAGACAGACGTCAGGTGTATGGGTAGAACGGCTCGAGGCGTCCGAGCAATGAAACTCAAAGACCAAGACGAGATCGTCGGCATGATAATACTCAAAGAAAATTGCGATATTTTGACTGTTTCAGAAACAGGTTACGGAAGATTATCTGACATAGAAGACTACAGATTACAGTCAAGAAGCGGCCAGGGCGTAATAAATTATCACGTAGAAAAATACGGCAATGTAGCTGCGATAAATCTCGTCGAGCCCGATCAAGACGTGATTATGATCTCGAACAACGGAGTGATAATTCGTATCGAAGCCAAGAGCATACGAAAATGCTCCAGGCCATCTAAGGGCGTAACTTTAATGAGGCTCCCTGAAGATAGTAAAGTTGTCGCCGTAGCGTGTGTTCCCCACGAGGAAGAAGAGATTACTGATAATATCCCTGACACTCCAGAAAATACTGAAAATCAAGAATCTCAAGAATAATTAAAATATATATCCCCCAGAATTTTAGTTCGTTCTAGAGGTATATTTGTTGAAATTTTATTGATGCTGGAATAAAGTCAATGGACAAGGAGGATTCCCCTGACGCAAAGTACCGTCTTCATAAGCCTTGCAAATGTTTCGTGCTAAGTTACAATCGAATCTGTATATCAGTTGCCCATGTTGTGGATAATGAAAATGTCCGTAATGAGTACAATAACCACGATGACCTTTTGTCGGATTATGACAATTAATATCTAGCCCGCAAGAGTTAAACGGACATCTGTACACATGAGGCAAAACTGACGATATAGTTGGATGAGTTGCATCAATTGTATCACATGCCGTACAATGGTACAAGTATATTTCATTCAGGAAGTCAAAACCTCTATTATAAGGGCCTTGGCCTTCCACCTCGAACCGACCAAATTCGCTATTAACGACAAATTTATCATTAGTTGTTATATTATTTATACTAAATTTGTATTTATGAAAACCGTGATTGGAAATAGTAATATTAACTTGGTAACCTGGTAAGTTGAAGATCCAAGTATATGTAACAGGGTTTTCAGTGTTCATAAGTTGAATAAATTGCTGCATATGTCCCATTACAGTTTGCTGATGTGTGAATGGCAGTGGTTGTAAACGCGGTGGTAATTCTTCTGTAACAGATTCTGTAGTTGATACAGAAGACGGATCAAATGGGTGTCTATCTTGACGTGGCGTTGATTCACTATATTGAGCCGGATTTGCTGGCACGAAAGGTTTCATTCCATTTGTAGCCGCACACGTTAAAAATGAACAACATGTTACAACAAACGAATATTTAAAATATTTATTCAATCATATCTCTCCTTAAAAATAAATACATGTGCACATGTAGAAATAATATACTTAATACACTAACATAGCCATTGTCGGTTTGCTAAGATATTGATATAAAAATCAAATTAATTTAGTTAAAATTATCACAATAACTTATATTTCTCACGAAGACGAAGAGATTACTGATAATATTCCTGAGTCTCCAGAAAATACTGAAAATCAAGAGTAATACTATAAGTTATCCCCCAGAGTTCAAGTTTGCCCTGGGGGATATTTATAGTCTGTTGTTTTGTTAGTATCTCTTGCACGCTTTCTGAGCATGTTCAGGATCACGATTCTACGAAGTTTGTGATTTAATGAAGAAAGATTTGTTGTTTTCTGCTTGCTTTTCTTCCCGACGGGTGAGGCTAGAACTTTGTTAAATGTCGTTTTAGGTTGGTAAGTGGTTTGAGTCTCATTTTTGTATTTCTATTTCCATTCTGGAGGTATCCATTTCTTTCGTATTTCAGATAATATTAGCTTATCGATTTCTGTAAATTCTTTGTCATCGGCATACTTCAGGTTTTTTTAGGCAGGGCGTCCAATCGCATTTCTTCTGTCCATAGTCCGTGCTTGATCAGCTCTTCTTCTAGTTTACTTCCCGCTGTGGGGTTAGCGTAAATATCCCAGCCATCGCGTCTTCGTTGTGAGGGTGGGACTTTGTGCCCAGCAAGGACAGCGGCTCGAGCGAGTTTCCAACCCAGAATACCACCTAGTTCTTGGTAAGCTACACATCTGTTTGAGCAACTACAATTGTTACAGTAATCGAC
Organism: Clostridia bacterium; assembly: GCA_017414725.1. Lineage (GTDB taxonomy): Bacteria > Bacillota > Clostridia > Oscillospirales > Acutalibacteraceae > UMGS1491. The sequence continues at coordinate 4,455 of JAFQKZ010000029.1, read as the reverse complement.
TCGGTGCTTGGTTGCGTTTATTCCCCTGTATGTCGCTGGGATGCCGTGGCGGTTTAAGCAATCCGTGGGTCGGACAGTCTTGAAGTCGTCAAAATTAGTGATATTGCGTGTCCCAGCGGGGAAATCGTACACCCCTATGCGTTCTGTTCGTCCTTCCCGAGATCCACTCTCTTCCATGTTTGGAGCTTTCTGCATCTCCAGTGTGGATAAACTTGGTGTTGTGGGCTTTTTAGTCGGTGAGATATTAGTAGTTTCAGAGCTTTTTACGTTGAGGTTGTTTCCTTGTGCAGGTGGATAATTTATATTAATTTGCTGAGAATAAGGGCTTGTTATTTCTGGGTAAAAAAAGACACCTTCTCCATAACGTCGTATGGTATAAGATACCCCATTAGATTTGTGGTATTGAAATTGGCAGCTTTCATTGCCAGTCGATACAGATACTGGAACAATAATAGTACCATTGTCTATAAAATAACAGTAACCAGTCCAGTTGCCACGCCAAAATGTAATTCCACCGCCAAAATCATAAATCCAAGTGCTGGTACTCGATGCAGTACTTAAAACATCATAAGTATTGAGCTTTGGATTACAACAAATAAAATTATATTCGTCCCATGGATACAGATAACAATTCCCATCTTGTATTCCAGGAACTTCTCTTGTAGCACCACCACTAACGACAGTTGCTTTCTGAGGATTCTCAGTATCAAAACTTACAGTACCCTGATCAAAATTAATCACTGTATTAGCACTAATATTTTGAAGTGCAGCAATAGAGCACAAAGTTATAGCAGCTAATTTTTTTAAAAATTCTTTTGATTTTTTCATATTGAAATTTCTCCATATTCGTAATAATTTAAATTTTAAGTTCGAACTAATTAATATTATATTACTATTGTTTACTTTTGTCAAGCGCTTTTTTAAAATAATTTTTGTAAGAGTGACAAAGCCAAGGGCATATGAAAATGCTCCAGACCATCTAAGGGCGTAACTTTAATGAGGCTCCCTGAAGATAGTAAAGTCGTCGCCGTAGCGTGTGTTCCCCACGAGGAAGAAGAGATTACTGATAATATCCCTGACACTCCAGAAAATACTGAAAATCAAGAATCTCAAGAATAATTAAAATACCCCAGAATTTTAGTTCGTTCTGGGGGAATCAATTTTATATTCTTCTTATTAAACTATCTTTACATCCTGAATCTTTATCTGTTTCAAAATTGAGTTTATTAATATAAAAATTCTTTGCTTTTGCATTTGATGGCATTGTCGTTATATTAATGTTTTTGTATTTATCATTGTCTAAAACCATTGATAAAAATTTCTCGCCTAAACCTTTAGAACGATAGTTTTCATCTATAAATAAGTAACAAAGATGCATATATGTATCATGCTTTTGAAATATCGCAAACCCAACGGTGCTTATGTTTTTATTTTCGTCTTTGATATACAAAATTATAATATCATATTTATTATGTTTAATGACATAGCCCAATATGGATTTCAAAGCTTTTTCTTTGCCGTTGAGATAGTCTTGAACAGCATTTTGATTGGAATTTATAGCTTTTATATATTTTTCAAGAGTCGAAATATCGGCTCTATTTTGTTTTCAAAAAACATTTGACAAAATAAAATTAAAGATTTATAATAATATTATTATAGCTATAATAAATAAGAAATCAGGAGAAATAAAAATGAAAAAACTAGCAAGAAAACTATCTATTTTTGCATTATCATCAGTAATATTATTAGCTAATTCGCCTATCAAAGCCGGGAAGTTTTCAGAAGGACAGACATATAATTTAGATACAGTTGGAACAATTACTATTAACAACCACAAAGAACTCTGTGACGACAGAGAATACTTTGAATTTGTTACAGATAATAATAGAGTAAGTGTTGAAGTTGGGACAGACGACTACGAAGTGACAGTATACAATTCTGCCGGAGACCAATTGTTACATACATACGAACAAAAAACAGAAACAATTACTAAAACCCTTGTATTGGGTATTTTAGCGACTACGCTTACAGAATTGGTTGGAAGCAACAAAAATAAAAAATTAACCGAGATGATTGTTGAAGATAAGCTGTCTCCAACGCAACAAAGTACCAAAAAGCCAAAACGAACCACTCAAGATGCTCTTAAATTAAAAAAATTAGCTAAAACTGACGACCCTAAAGAAGAGGCTCCGGAAAAGTCATGTATTGCGAAACGCACTTGCCAGCAGACAAAAGTACATATGCCAGAAGCACAAGCTAAAACCGACCGTGAAGCCGCAATTCTCCAACAAGAACAACCCTGCGTATCGCCTGTCCCGTCACCAAGGAGCATTACAAGATCTCTTTCGACGTTGAAACAACCGCCTGAACTCACCGATGACGACCAGAACGAAATATCTAAGAAACAAGCAACGTTGGGAAGACTTGCAACGCCTCGGAAAAACCAACAAACAAAAATAACAGATAGACACATACAAGAAAAGAAACTCAAAAAATCAGTAGAAGAACCTATATACCGAAAAATAACGTACGAACTACCAGAAGGAAAACAACACGACTACAAAAACGGACACTGCGCCTGCGAAACCCCTGCCCCAGGACCAGCACGCGCGATAGGCGTGAAAATTGGCCCCCACCGCAAATACCTCAGGTACTACCCTTGTCTCACGTGCAAGAGACCCATCCGCCGGTCCCGCGCAAGCACCAGAGACACCTTCTGGAAAACATACTGCCCCGAATGTAAGCGCGAGACTGAGTTTTATATGGAACATGGTACAGGAACCACACGTATTCTGAGATGCTGCAACGTATATCCATTTGAAATTCACGAAATAGAATATGCCAACACCGCCGAATTTAACGAAGCCGCGAAACGAAGACAGATAGTTCATATGTCCTAGAAACCCAAATCATACCCGTGGGCACGCATATAAAGGTAAACGATGTGGACCTAAATGCCTTGACTGCATGAAAGCATATAATGTTGCCTACTACAGAAAAAGCACCAAATAACTCTACTTCTTGATTAACCTAACTAAAATATTTTCTATAACTTGAGCATTAGCTCTACCCCTGGTCTGTTTCATGACACAGCCCAGAATAGATTTCAAAGATTTCTCTTTGCCGTTGAGATAGTCTTGAACAGCTATATATTTTTCAAGAGTCGAAATATCGGCTCTATTTTGTTTTCAAAAAACATTTGACAAAATAAAATTAAAGATTTATAATAATATTATTATAGCTATAATAAATAAAAAATTAGGAGAAATAAAGATGAAAAAACTAGCAAGAAAACTATCTGTTTTTGCATTATCATCAGTAATATTATTATCTAATCCACCTATCAAAGCCGGGATGTTCGCAGAAGGACAAACATATGATTTGGGTGAAGTTGGAACAGTCAAAATCGAAAATTATCATTCTTTAGGTAATAGTGAAGAAAGTTTTGATATTCTGGGTTTTCACTGTGAAATAATTATTTATCAAAATGGTTATGCAGTTGATTTTACAAATAATATTACTGGGTCTACTTTTTACTGTCGATGGGAAAACGAACCAGGACAGCTAACTGCTTCAACTCTCATACTTAAAGATATATCAGATGAAATATTAAGAAGAACTACGAACCCCTTCGTGAAAGAAATCCCGAAAAGCACAAAACAGAGAAAAGAAAAGCAAGACAAATTCGTAGAAGAGAAAAAACCCAAAAAAGTAAATCCCACTAAACACCGGAAAATAACGTACAACCTACCAAAAGGACAACAATACGACTACCAGCACGGCCACTGCGCCTGCAAACAACCTGACCCTTCCAGCCGCACGAAAGAATTCGAGGCCAAAATTGGGGAACAAAATGTATGCTTCGTCTTCTACCCTTGCCTCAAGTGCAAGAGACCTATCCGCCAATCCCGCGAAAATAATAAAAACTGCTGCTGGAGAACCTACTGCAATGAATGTCACCAAGAAACTGAGTTTTATATGAAACGTGGTATGGGAGACAAGTGTATTCTGATCTGTTGCAGTGAATACCCATTTGAACTTCACGAAATAGAATATGCCAGCATCGCCGAATTTAACGACGCCGTGGATCGGGGACGGATAAAGTACATATGCTCTAAAAACCCAGACCACACCCGTGCACATGTCTATAAAGGTGAACGCTGTGGAGCCGTATGCCTAGATTGCATGGCTGAGTCTAACGCAACTCGAATAGTTAAGAAATAACTCTATTTCTTGATTAATTTAATTAATATATTTTCTATAACTTGAGCATTAGCTCTACCCCTGGTCTGTTTCATGACACAGCCCAAAATAGATTTCAAAGCTTTTTCTTTGCCGTTGAGATAATCTTGAACAGCGTTTTGATTGGAATTTATAGCTTCTACACAGAATTTTTCTAGATCTTGTTCGGAAATACCCTGCATATCTTGTTCAGAAATAAACTCAGAAATGTCT
>JAFQKZ010000028.1 GCA_017414725.1 Clostridia bacterium | reverse complement strand
AATTTTCTCTGGCAGTGAATCTCATGTATTCTCCCTGCCAGTGCAACGCCACGGAACGAGTTTCTCCGTGGCGGTTTTTTGCTACTATACACTCGCCACTATTTTTGTCTTCGTTTTCTGATACATCAGAATTATAATATCCCTCACGGTACAAAAACAAGACTATATCTGCGTCTTGCTCGATCGATCCAGAGTCTCTTAAATCTGATAATACAGGCTTATGATCTATGCGCTGTTCACTGGCACGAGATAACTGAGAAAGAGTTATCACTGGGACATCTAATTCTTTTGCAAGTATTTTCAGGCTTCTTGTTATTTCTGAAATTTCTTGTACTCTGTTGTCTGTTCTTCTGGCACTAGACATTAGCTGCAAATAATCTATTATGACTAAATCTGCGCCACCTAGCCTTCTTAGTTTTGCTTTCATTTCAGGTATAGAAATTCCCGGGGTATCGTCTATATAAATTTTAGATTTTGATAAAATATCCCCGGCTTCTATTAATCTTATCCATTCGTTATCAGACAATTTACCCATACGCAAAGTTTGACTGGGTATTTTACCTTCAGCACTTAGCATTCGGGATACCAGCTGTTCTTTTGACATTTCGAGAGAAAAAAAAGCTACCTTTTTTTCTTTTATTACAGAAACGTGTTGAGCGATATTAATAGCAAAACTGGTTTTTCCCATACCGGGTCTGGCAGCTAACAATATTAAATCTGTTTTATTTAATCCCATGATTACCCTGTCTAGATCTTTAATACCTGTCGGGATACCACTGTATTCGTATTCTGGTCTGGAATTTATTTCGTCTAGTCTATCAAAAGTCTGTAATATTATTTCATTTATTCTTTGAAGCCCTTTGGTTTCTTTTCCGCGTCGTATATCAAATATTTTTTGTTCTGCCAAATTTAATAAATCCGACGGATTTACGTCCGTTTCCGAAGCATTGTCTATAATTTCTCGTGCGGTATTTACCAGAACTCGCAAATTATATTTATCGCGAATTATCTCAGCGTAATATTCTATGTTATTAACAGATGGTACTATTTGGGCGATTTGTAATAAATATGATTTGTAATTTACTTCTTCAAAATTTTTCTCTTGTTTTAGTCTTTCAAGTAAAGTTACATAATCTATTGGTTCTCCGGAAACAAATAATTCTAGTATTACTGTATATATGATTTTGTGACTTGATACATAAAAATAATCCGGATTTAAAATAATTTCAGCTATTTTATCTAAACAAGCAGAATCTATTAATACTGCACCTAAAACAGATTGTTCTGCTTCCAGACTATAATACGAATTAAACAGTTCTAATTTATTTTTACTCTCAGTACCCAAATCACTCATATTTTGTAATCTCCCTAATACTTTTAGTTACATACAATTATATAATTTTTTTGAATTTTGTACAAATTACAGAGTTTACTATTATTCTATAATTTATTATAATTATTTGGTGTAGGTAAAAAAGGAGAGATTTTAATGGAAACAATAGCTTTATGGCTTTCGAGAACAAGTGATTACATATATCTGTATATACTGATTTTTATGTTAGTTTTTTGCGGTTTGTATTTCAGTTTTAGGACAAAATTTGCACAGATTAAATTATTCCCCAACGCAGTAAAATTAATTTCTGAGAAAACATCAGATTCTAAAAAAGTTTCAGCATTTCAAGCACTTATGATCTGCACGGCTTCTAAAGTAGGCACTGCGAATATTGCCGGTGTAGCAACAGCAATTGCAATAGGTGGGCCGGGTTCAATGTTCTGGATGTGGATCATGGCTGTTATAGGCTGCGCGTCGTCTATGGCAGAGGCTACATTAGCCCAGATTTATAAAACAAAGCATGGTGATAATTTTGTAGGTGGACCGGCGTATTATATACATAAAGCTTTGAATTTAAAGTGGCTCGGTAAAATTTTTTCCGGTTTGTTTCTGTTTTGTTTTTTATTTGGGTTCAATTCACTCCAAGCTCATAATATGTCCTCATCTTTAAAATATTACATAAAAAACTATGAAAACACATGTTGGCCATATTTAATAGGTATACTGTTTGCTGTGGGCGTTTTATATGTGGTTTTAGGTGGAATAAAAAGAATAGGGTTTGTTACATCGTATTTAGTTCCAATTATGTCATGTTTGTACATACTATTAGGACTGGGAATAATTATAGCTAATTTTAGTAGAATCCCTGAAGTTTTGTCGTACATAATTTCTTCTGCGTTTGATTTTAAAGCTATTTTAGGAGGAACCGGTGGCAATGCTATTTTAATAGGGGTAAAACGCGGATTATTATCTAACGAAGCAGGTATGGGAAGTGCTCCAAATGCCGCTGCTACGGCTGATACTTCACACCCCGCAAAACAAGGAATTATACAAATTTTATCTGTATTTATTGACACAGTTCTGATCTGTTCCACTTCTGCTTTTATCGTATTATTCTCAAATGTAAATATCAATAAAGACATAATAGGTATGCCTTTAATGCAACAGGTAATGCATAGTTATTTAGGCGATTTTGGGGTACATTTTATAACTTTTTCCATAATATTATTTTCTTTTTCAGCTATTGTAGGTAATTTTGGGTTTTGCGAACCGAACATATTATTTATAAATAATAACGAAAAATTTATAAAATTTATACGAATTTTAGGGATTTTGCCGATTATATTTGGTTGTATAACAAGTTCTTCTGTAGCATGGGATTTAGCCGATATTTCTATGGCTTTAATAGCAATATTAAACATAATCATAATTTTATTATTATCTAATAAATATTTAGTTTGTTTCAAAGATTATATTTCCCAAAAAAAATTAGGCTTAAATCCTGTATTTAATTCTGAGAAAAATAGTATCAAAACAGAGTGTTGGTAAGTTTTAACTAATTCTAAAAGATATGATTAAAGGGTGTATAGAAAAAACACTGTGAGGGCATTGTACACGAGAGGTTCGAACGACAGGACAATGAACAAAATAAAACTATCGTGTATACAGTAGTCCAAAGGTTACAGAGATACAATTAAAAGAAGCTGTGTCTGATGAACTTAGAGCGTACTTGATAATGCTCATCACATGCTTCCATACTTATATCATAAAAGTTCTTGTTACGTTCTATTATTTAGTTAATTTGAGCTTTTGGGTTAACATTTTTATACTATAGTTTATTGTGTATTTATCCTAATTAGCTACAAAAGTTATCTTGATTTCAAGAAGTATTAGGCAGACATACGGCAGAATGTTTTTGTTTTAAACGTTAACGAATTTAGTTTGAATGTATCCTAATTTGTCGTGTTGTTTTACTATATACCAATCTTCCCATTGTCCGATAATATTTATTTTTTCTGATGGCTCGATACTATTAATTATTCTAGAGCTTATATTAGGTGCCATATACATATTTATATCTTTTGTAGAAACAGCGATATCGTTTTTTGCACAAGTCACAAAGGGTATTCCAAAATATTTATCTAATCCCATAACTATTTCTTGTGGTATTTGCTCTATATTGTTGCGTAATTTTTCAATGCTTTTTTGCGAGATTTCAAAATTTATTATTACGTATGGTGTATAATTACAATTGTTTGATAAACTTACTATTTTTGTATTTAAAATTTTGCTAATATTTTCAAAAATGCAATTCGCTAATCTATTAGAATATGGCTCTCCTTTTGGTACACAAATCGAAATATCTTGTGAAGCATATGTATTAGTATTCCGATTATCATTAAATTCAAATGTTAAAAAAATTTCTTTTAATTTATCATTTTGATTTTTATTGTCAAATTCTGTTATTTCGTATTTTATAGAGTTCAAATTCAAAGAATTTGTCAATTCTTTTGTAATTAAATTTAAATAATAGTCAGATATATTATTTGTGTTTGGCAAATGTGGTTTTATATAAACCATAGGCATAATTTTTCACACTCCGATTCAGATAATATTATATTTATATTCAATACGAGTATATTTTGTTATATATTTGATTATGACTTGAAGAGAAAGTGATTAAGATTATACAGGGATTGGCTAGACAAATTATTTTTCTTAGTAAAAGATTTTAGTTTGTCTTAACAAAAAACCGGAAGTATATTAGAACGCGTATTTTTCTTTTCTCCTTTTTGTTGTATTTACTAAGATTTTTGAACACGTATTCTGGACGTGCATTAATGTTAATTTCTTCGCTATGTTCGTAATCTCTGTTTTTT
>JAFQKZ010000027.1 GCA_017414725.1 Clostridia bacterium | reverse complement strand
TCTCAAGCTTTAAACTAAAGTTCAAATCCCGTTCAAACTCTGTTAAGCTCCCTGAAGCACTTTATTATATTATCACGCCCTCCATTTTTTAGTCAATACTTTTTTCGATTATTTTTTATTTTCTTTAATTTTGTACAAAAAAATCTTATTTATTCAAAAATTTAGTATAAATTCACAATGTTTTTATAAGATTTTCAATAATCTGGTTAGCAGGCATCGAAACTCCGCCACTAGAAATCTTCTTATTTCCGCCACCTTTGCCACCACAAATTTTCATGAGTTCAGCCATGATTTCATTCGCTTTGTGATTATTATTCAAACTATCAGGCACAGCAATATTAATCATTTTTTGGCCCTGCCCGGCAATAAATACTGTTATTTTGTTGATTTTTTCGGCAATTTTTACAATTTCAGAACCGATTTTTTTATTAATTTCGTCAAAAACCATATACCCAAATTTGATACCAGCATTACTCTCTCCATACATTATACTGTGTTCATCTACCTGAATTTTGTCATCTGTTTTTGAAGCGCAAGTCTTACTTATATTTTGTAACTTTTCAACTAAATTCTCGGGTTTCGATTTAAAAATTCTACAAATCTCACCAATTAATCTGGATTGATTTTGAATAAACTCAACTGCAGTTTGACCGGTAACAGCAGTAATTCTACGTAACCCCTTGCCTATACCTTCACTCGAAATTATCTTGAAAAGCCCGATAGTTCCGGTATTCTTGACGTGTGTACCCCCACAAAGTTCCATAGACACATTGCCATATTTTACCACTCTGACTTTATCGCCATACTTGCTCTCAAAAAGCGCCATCGCACCATCTTTTATTGCTTCATCCAGAGTTTTTTCTTTCACAACTCTATCAAAATTCTGCATAATATGCTCGTTAACTTTTTTTTCAATCATTTCTAAATCGTTCTCTAATAAATTTTTATCATAATTAAAATCAAAACGTAATTTAGAATCTTCGACTTTCGATCCGGACTGATGCAATTCTTTTCCGTAACATTCTCTTAACACACTGTGCAAAAGATGAACCGCTGTATGATTCGCCGATATAGCACGCCTTTTCGGCTCATCGATAGTAATTTCGGCAATATCTCCAACTTTTATTTCATAACCTAAAATTTCTCCAAAATGCACAAAAACTCCAGGCTCGCTCTTTTGAACATTATGTATATTTACTATACTTTTTTGATTAGAAATAACCCCCGTATCAGCACACTGCCCGCCGGATTCCGCATACATACAGGTTTTCTCAAGTATAATACCAACCCTATCTCCAACACCAGCTTTATCTACCAAAACATCATCTTTTATAATCCCTAGAATTTTTGAACTTGTTCTTAACATTTCATAGCCACAGAACTCAGTTTGTTGGAATTGTGTTAAAATTTTTTCACATTTTTTGAGATTTGTTAAATTATTATTATTTTTACTTAAATTTTTAGATTTTTCTTTATGCTCTTTTATATTGGTTATATATTCGGATTCGTTTACGGTTATGTTATTTTCTTCAGAAAATTGTTTTATTATATCAAACGGAAGCCCGTAAGTTGTCACTAAATCAAACGCGTCTTCTCCGGAAATAATATTAGATTTTTTGCAAATATTTTTAAGTCTTTCTAACCCTGATATTAAAATTTTGTTAAATCGCTCGTGTTCAGTATTAAATTCTTGTAATATAAATTCTTTATTTGTACTAAATTTAGAATAAATCTCGCTGTATTTTTCTGTTATAAACTCTATTATTTTCAAAAAATTAAAATCATTCACACCATTTTTTGACGCTATCATCATACATCTGCGAATAAGTTTTCGAGGTATGTAACCACGTCCTTCGTTCGATGGGCTGATTTTTTCAGATAATATCAAAGTCGTTGTACGCAAATGATCTGTTAATATTAAAATGTCTTTTTCAGGAATTTGATTATCGTTTGATTTACTATTAAATTCTTCTAAAAATTTCTCTTTTATGGGGCACAATAAATCTGTCTCGTACACTGATTTGTGATTATTCAACGCCATGCTCAATCGCTCAAGCCCTGCACCTGTATCAACACTATTAAAACTCAATTTGCTATATGTACCATCGGAATTTTTGTTAAATTGCATAAAAACTCCGGCATTCCATATCTCAATATATCTATTTTGTGTATCAAAATGACCACCAGGGACATATTTTTCTCCCTCTCCGGTATCATAAAAAATCTCTGTACACGGCCCGCAAGGTCCAGTTTCAGCCGTCGGACCCCAAAAATTATCCTCTGATCCGCATTTTACTATCTTCTCTTCGGGCACACCTATGCTTTTCCAAGAGTCATATGCCTCCTGGTCAAACGGAATATTCAAATTCTCGTCACCAGAAAATACAGTTACATACAGCTTTTCTTTAGGAATCCCTAAATTTTGTGTTAAAAAAACATATGCTAATTGTATCGTTTTTGTTTTAAAATAATCCCCTATCGACCAACTGCCCAACATTTGAAAACTTGTTAAGTGATGTTTGTCGCCGATAGAATCTATATCTATTGTCCGTATGCACGGCTGAACATTGCATAGCCTTTTGCATGGTGGCGTGTCTTCTCCGGTAAAATAATTTTTTAACGGCGCCATTCCCGAATTTATAAACAACAATGTCGGGTCGTTTTTTGGTACAATCGACGAATCTGATATTTGCATATGATCATTTTGTTCGAAATATTTTAAAAATTTGTTCTTGATTTCTAAAGAAGATATTTTGTTTTGCATAGTTTCCTCCTTGATTTTCTGTGCTATCCTCTCGAATTTTAGACCATACGAAAATTTTAGGCAATACTAGTTCCTGAATATTTAAAATAAAAAAATCAGCTGTCACTATATTTTGTTAGCAACAACTAATTTTGCAGAAAATTAAGTGCTTTTTGATCAACAATTTACAAATTCTTCTTTCGTTTTTAACTCTGGTTCGTCTTTTATGTGTACAAGTTTTTTGGTCTCACCGGGATTTTT
>JAFQKZ010000026.1 GCA_017414725.1 Clostridia bacterium | reverse complement strand
CGTTTGTAGTATAAATAACTTTTCTGACACAGGTTGAAAATTTAAATACCAGAGAAATAGCATCCCAGTTATCATACTAGCGTTTCATGGTATTTGGATACCTTGGTGACCATTTGTCATTTATGCGGCCCAGAGCAGCTCTTGCTTGTTCTTCGTTTGATGCGTGATAAATGGTCTTCAAGTCAGCTGCAAATGCTTTCTTGTCTTTATCCGGAACATATGTCAAGGTGTTTCTAACTTGATGTAGAATACATCTTTGGTACTCTGTTTTAGGGAGAGCGGTCTCAATTGCTTCATGATGTCGGAAAGGCCATAGTATAGATTTGATCAAGCGGTCGATGCTGCCAATCTCCTATCAATGGAAAATCTTATCTGTAACATCAGAAATGAATCCATCAAAGGCTTTAAATCCATGGATATCTTCAATGGTCTTGGATATTTGCCTTGTGGTTATTCATTTGGCATACATAGTGGTCAATATCAGAATCTTTGCTCGTTTTTTTCGCTCACTACACACTGCTCGATTTTGTTTTAAACTCACATAATTGACGAAGTTTTTTAAATATAATATTATTAAAGAAATAATGATATCACGAGGAGAAGTAAAATTGAAAAAAGCGGAGTACACTAACGAGAGCATATCGTCTTTAAAAGGTGCAGATCGAGTTCGGAAAAGACCTGGGGTCATATTTGGTTCAGACGGTCTGGAAGGCTGTGAACATGCGGTGTTCGAGATCTTGTCAAATTCTATAGACGAGGCGCGCGAGGGTCATGGAAATATTATTAAACTTACATATTATCGCGATAATTCTATACAAATTGAAGACCACGGTCGAGGACTACCGGTAGATTTTAACACCAAAGAAAATAGATATAACTGGGAATTATTATTATGCGAGTTGTACGCCGGAGGAAAATACAATAACGAGAACCAGAACAATTACGAGTACTCGTTGGGTCTGAACGGTCTTGGTTTATGCTCGACTCAGTATGCTTCTGAATATATGGAAGTCGAGGTCAAACGTGACGGATACAAATATAATTTGAGTTTTGAAAAAGGCGAAAACGTTGGCGGATTGCACAAAGAAGAGTATAAAAACAAAGATACAGGCACGAAAATCAAGTGGAAACCTGACATAGAAGTGTTCACGGATATTAAAATTCCGTTAGAATATTTTACAGAAGTATTAAATAGACAGGCCGTTGTGAACTCCGGTATTAAATTTGTGTTAAAATACCAAAAAGAAGACATGTCATATAGTATATCTGAGTTCAAATATCCCAATGGAATTGTAGATTATATAGAAGAAATTCTTGACAAAAATTATTTAATTCCGGTGCAAAATTGGGCCTACGAAGAAAAAATTCGTGACCGGGACGACAAAGATTATTACAAATTCAAAGCACAGATATCCGTGTCTTTCTCGAACAAGCTGAATTTTATAGAATATTATCATAATTCCAGTTATTTGGAGCATGGCGGAGCACCAGAGAAAGCTGTTAAAACCGCGCTTTCGTATCAAATAGATAATTATTTAAAGCAGACGAATAAATACACAAAAAACGAGAGCAAGATTAGTTATACAGACATAGAAGATTCGTTAGTTATCATAATTTCTTCGTTTTCGACAGTAACTTCTTATGAAAATCAGACAAAAAAATCTATTACAAACAAGGGAATTCAAGATTCTTTGACACAGGCTCTGAAGAAATATTTCGAAGTATATTTTACAGAGAATCCAAATGATGCTGATAAAATCTGTAATCAAGTTTTGATAAACAAAAGAAGTCGTGAGGATGCTGAGAAAACTCGTCAAAATCTCAAAAAAAAGCTGACCAGTTCTATGGACATCGCGAGTCGCGTCGCAAAATTTGTAGATTGTCGAAGCAAAGATTTAAATATTCGCGAGTTGTTTATAGTCGAGGGCGACTCGGCTTTGGGAGCGTGCAAACAGGCCAGGGACCCGGACTTTCAGGCGATTATTCCAATCAGGGGCAAGATTTTGAACTGTTTAAAATCTGATTATAACAGAATTTTCAAGAGTGATATTATTATAGATTTAATAAAAGTTTTGGGTTGCGGAATCGAAGTCAAAAATTCAGCGAAAAGCACAAAAGTTTCTAAAGAATTATCGTCATTTGATATAAATTTACTAAAATGGAACAAAATTATTTTGTGTACAGACGCTGACGTAGACGGCTTTCAAATTCGTACGTTATTATTAACTATGATATATAGACTCGCTCCGAAATTAATAGAACTGGGAAAAGTTTTTATTGCGGAATCACCGTTATATGAAATAAATTCGGAAAACAATACATATTTTGCGTATAACGAAAGCGAAAAATTGGAGTTTTTGAACAAAATTGGCAATAAAAAATATACTATACAGAGATCCAAAGGACTGGGTGAAAATGAGCCGGACATGATGAATTTTACGACTATGAATCCTAAAACCCGAAGATTAATTAAAGTTATGCCCGAAGATATCGAGAAAACTTCTATGATGTTTGATATTTTGCTGGGCGATGACTTGAACGGACGCAAAGAATATATTGTGCAAAATGGATATTTATATACAGACAACCTGGACATTAGTTAGTAAATTAATATAAATTAGAGGTAAAAATATGGCACAGAAAAAAAACAAATCTAAAGAAATCGGCACGAAAATAACAGGAGTAATTAACAACGCGGGAGAAATAATAGAAGATAAGATTACAGATACGTTAAAGAATAATTATATGCCGTATGCAATGAGCGTAATTATGTCTCGTGCTATACCCGAAATTGACGGATTTAAGCCCTCTCACAGAAAATTATTGTACACTATGTACAAAATGGGGCTTTTGGGGGACACTCGTACAAAATCTGCAAATATAGTTGGTCAGACGATGAAATTGAACCCGCATGGTGACAGCGCGATTTATGATACTATGGTCAGGTTGAGCCGCGGTTATGAAGCGCTTTTGCATCCGTATGTCGATTCTAAAGGAAATTTCGGTAAATTTTACTCGCGCGACATGGCGTGCGCTGCATCGAGATATACAGAGGCGAAACTCGAAAAAATTTGCAGAGAATTTTTCAGCGATATAGACAAAAACACCGTAGAATTCGTAGATAATTATGACAATACGATGAAAGAACCTGCGCTTTTGCCATGTACTTTCCCATCGATTCTTGTCAACTCAAACACTGGAATTGCTGTTGGAATGGCGAGTTCAATATGTCCATTTAATCTAAAAGAAGTCTGTGAAACGACTATAAATATCATAAAAAATCCGGATCACGACGTGATGAGCACGTTAATTGCGCCCGATTTTCCGGGGTCCGGCGAGATTATTTACGATAAAGACAAGATTCGCATGATATATGAAACCGGGCGCGGTGGAATTAAAGTTCGGTCAAGATATAAATATGACAAAAAGTACAATTGCATTGATATTTTTAATATACCGCCGACGACTACGAGCGAAATTATAATCGAAAAAACAGCAGAATTAATAAAAAATAATAAATTAAGAGAGATTTCGGATATTCGTGACGAGACTGGTCTTGAGGGTCTAAAAATCACGATAGACCTGAAACGTGGCACTGATCCCGAGAATTTTATGAGAAAATTGTTCAAAATCACGCCGTTAGAAGACACTTTCTCGTGCAATTTTAATATATTAATAAAAAATACTCCCAAAGTCATGGGTGTAAAAGAAATTTTAGAAAACTGGATAATTTTTAGAGAAGACTGTGTCAAGAAAAGAACTGTATTTGAGTTAAATAAAAAACAGGAAAAATTACACCTGCTTCAGGCTTTATCAAAAATTTTGTTGGACATTGACAAAGCTATAAGTATTGTGCGTAACACGCCGCAAGAATCACAAGTTGTCCCGAATTTAATATCAGGATTTAACATAGACGAGACACAAGCCGAATACATAGCTAATATAAAATTAAGATATTTAAATAAAGAATATATATTAAATAGATTAGAAGAGACCGAAAATCTCACAAAAGAAATAAAAGAACTCGAAAATATTATCAAAAACAAACAAAAAATAGACGAAATAATCATAAAAGAACTACAAAATGTCATAAAAACTTATAGTAAACCAAGACAAAGTTTATTAGTGTCTCCGGACGAAATAGAATACGAAGAAGAAACAGAACCTGATTATCCTGTTAACTTTTTCTTAACAAAAGAGAGCTATTTTAAGAAAATCACTCCACAGTCTTTGAAAATGAACTCTGAGCAAAAACTCAAAAACGACGATGAAATAACGCATCAGATTTCTGGTACGAATCACTCAGATTTATTGTTTTTCACTAATAAAATTCAAGTTTACAAGTCAAAAGCGTACAATTTTGCCGATACAAAAGCAAGTTCGATGGGCGAATATGTACCTGTAATTTTAGATTTCGAAAAGAACGAAAAGATAATTTCTATGGTCTGCACTGTGAATTATCAGGGTTTTATAGTGTTCTTTTTCGAGAGCGGTAAAGTCGCAAAGGTTGACATGCAGGCATATTATACAAAAACCAATAGAAAGAAATTAATTAAAGCATATTGCGAGACAGAAAAACTAGTTTTTTGTGAATATTTAACAGAAAATCAGGATTATTTATTAAAATCTTCGTCAGGGAAGATATTGATTTTCAATACCGGAGATATAAATCTGAAGCAGACGAAGAGCACTCAGGGGGTTCTGGTCATGAAACAAAAACGCGGTTGTAAACTAGCAGAAATCAAAAAATATACTATAAATAGTTTGAAAGACGAAAAAAATTATCGCGTGAAAAATCTTCCGGCGACAGGTAAGTTTTTGTCAGACAAAGATAGTAATTTCGAACAGTTGATTTTGTGAGTTTTGTAGGAGTGTTGGTTTGTGAAACGTGTTTTTTTGGTAGTTTTAGATAGTTTTGGCATAGGTGCGCTCCCAGATGCACATATATATAATGACACGGGGTGCAATACGTTAAGAAGTTGTTCGACTAGCGATAAATTTGATTTAAAAAACATGAAAAAGTTTGGTTTGTTTAATATACAAGATACAAATTTTGGCGAATTTGAACAAAATCCTATAGCTAGTTTCGGCAGAATGGCTGAAAAATCTAACGGAAAAGACACGACTATCGGGCACTGGGAGATCGCCGGGATAGTTACTGAGAAGCCGTTCCCAACGTATCCTAATGGTTTCCCGAGTGAGATTATCGATAAGTTTGAGCGTTTGACAGGTTATAAAACTCTTTGTAATCAGCCGTTTTCGGGCACGGAAGTTCTGAAAAAGTACGGCGAACAAAGTATGCGAGAGAAGAAATTAATAGTATATACGTCTGCGGATAGCGTTTTTCAGATTGCCGCGCACGAAGAAATTATAAATATAGAAAAATTGTACAAAATTTGTGAGATAGCCAGAGAAATTTTGTGCGATAATCACGCTGTTGGGCGCATTATAGCACGACCATTTATTGGTAGTAATTCCGAAAATTTCACTCGTACAACAAATAGACGCGATTTTTCGTTAAAACCTACAGGAACTACTATGTTGGATTTGTTAAAAAACAGCAAAAAAGACGTTATTTCTATAGGAAAAATCAGTGATATTTTTGCAAACACTGGCATTACAAGAATAATAAAAACAAAAAACAATCAAGACGGTATTAATAAATTATTAAATATAATTAAAGAAAAATTTAATGGGCTGTGCTTTGTAAATTTAGTCGATTTTGATATGTTGTACGGACACAGGAACGATATTGATGGTTATGCACAAGCTCTGAACGAATTTGATGAAAAACTTATTGAGATTACACAAAATTTACGTGAAGATGATATCTTGATTTTAACTGCAGATCATGGTTGTGATCCGGGGGATATTTCAACTGACCACACTCGTGAATACGTTCCATTATTGGTTTACGGTCCGAAAATTAGAGCCGGCGTGAATCTGGGAACGCGCGAATCATTTGGTGACATATCTGCCACGATTTTGGAATATTTTGGTATAAATAACAATAAATTTAAATCTTTTTTAGGGGATGTTTTAAAATAAATGAATTTTGGATTTTGCTTAGATAAAAATAATATTATTTTATGGTTAAAAAAGATTGTTTTGTGTATATTTAGCTTGTTCTGTCTTGGTATTGCGAGTGCTTTTACTATGAAAGCTGAACTCGGCGCCGACCCGATTACTGTGTTTTATGAGGGGCTTAGCGAAACGCTGAATATTAACGTAGGGTTAATGGTGAATATAATAAATATTACATTAATGTTGTGTATATTCTTTGTTAATAAAAATTATATTAGTATAGGAACTTTGTTATATGTAGTTATTCTCGGAAGATTTGTTAATATTGGCGTTTGGATGTATGATTTGATGAATATTTCTGGTGATTTTTTACCAAGATTTATAGTTTCTATAATTGGTTGTTTTATCGCTTTTATCGGTCTTGGCGTTTACATGACAATTGATATTGGAATTGATCCGTGGACGGCATTGGCAAAAATTGTCAGCGAAAAATCCAATAAATCTTTTAGACTTACAAAGACTGTTTTGGATTTGATTACTCTACTTGTAGGTATGATTTTTGGCGGAAAGTTTGGAATTATCACGATTTTTTGTGCACTTGTCGGAGGTCCAATTATGCAGAAAACTGCAGAAATTATTGACAAATTATTAAAAAATGTGCTAAAATTAGAGAGTAAGAATTAATTTGATTTATCCAAAGAAAGAGGAGATATAATTTAGTTTTTATGAAAAATCAACAAAATCGAAAATATAATTTATAAATTCAAAGGTGGTGCTGACAGTCGCGAGTTTTAATACATAGCAAAATTTATGTTAAGACTTTGTTGACTTACAGTTTATGTTGAATGTGCCAACGCCTCATATAAATGCAAATTCTGAGGATTTTGCTGAGACTGTTTTGATGCCGGGCGATCCATTGAGAGCGAAATTTATAGCAGAAAATTTTCTAACTAATGTACAAAATATATCAAATACAAGAAATATGCTTGGGTTTATTGGCGAATATAAACAAAAAAGAGTGTCTGTAATGGGCAGCGGGATGGGTATGCCGTCAATTGGAATTTATTCGTACGAGCTGTTTTATTACTATAATGTTAAAAATATAATAAGAATTGGCAGTGCGGGCTCGCTAAGTGATGATATTAATCTTAAAGATATAGTATTTGCTATGGGCGCGTGCACGGACTCGAATTTTTCTTATCAGTATGGTTTGAATGGTACGTTCGCACCGACGGCGAGTTATAATTTGCTGGAAAATTCTGTAAAAACAGCGCAGGAGCTTGGGTTCGAAAATCACATACATATTGGTAATATTCTTTCGTCTGATGTGTTTTACAGTGATGAAAAAAATCTCAAAAAATGGGCTGATATGGGCGTTTTGGCGGTCGAAATGGAGGCCGCAGCATTGTATATGAACGCCGCAAAATTACATAAAAATGCGTTGTGCATGGTCACGATTTCTGATTGTCCACTAAAAAATCTGTCATTAGATTCGGTGGAACGGGAACGTGGCTTTTCTAATATGATCCAAATCGCGTTGGAAACTAGCGTGAATCTCGAAAATTAAAAATCAGGAGGGAAATATGAAAAAAGTAATTTCACGAATTTTATTTGTATTACTCGGTTTGTTATGCGTTGGCTTTTGTGCGATTTTAATAAAATCTATAATAATATTAAATAACAAAATATATAATAATGACAAATTCTCAATAGCCATGGTTACAGACGGCGGTGGCGTCAATGACCAGTCTTTTCAGGAGTCAGCATGGCGAGGACTACAGAATTTAGAGCGTGAACACGACTGTAAAGTAAGATATGTCGAGTGTCAGCAATCAGCAGATTTTTTGAGCAATATAGACAAATTAAACGATGAAAATACGGATTTAATATTGGGAATTGGCTATAAATTGGCTGATCCGATAAGTTTAGCGGCAAAAATCAATCCTGAAAGAACGTATATTTTGGCGGATTTTTCGCTTAACGAAGATACGCCGGATAACGTGATTTGTTTGGTATTTCGCGCGCAAGAGTCGTCTTTTTTAGCAGGTTATGCGGCTGCGTTGACGACAAAGACCGGAGTTGTAGGATTTATTGGAGGCATGAAAAGTCTCGTAATCGACCAATTTGAATATGGATTTAGAGCCGGCGTAGCATATGCTTCGAAAGAAATTAACAAAAACATAATAGTCAAGTCTCAGTACGCCGAAACATTTACCGATTCTGCCAAGGGTAAAGCTGTTGCTATCAAGATGTTCGATGAATGCGATATCGTGTTCCATGCCGCCGGTGGAGCTGGGGTCGGGGTTATCGAAGCCGCGAAAGAACGCGATAAGTACGCGATTGGCGTTGATATGGATCAGATAAATCTTGCTCCGGATAATATCTTGACATCTGCGGTAAAAGGCGTTG
>JAFQKZ010000025.1 GCA_017414725.1 Clostridia bacterium | reverse complement strand
TTTAATCTCGCGCAGTTTTAATAATAGCGTTTTGGCGCGCGGTTCGTGTAGGAGTATCGAGGGCTTTTCGATATATAATTTGATTAGTTCTTGTTCGGAGTACCTGGAAAGTTTCGGTGGACATACTCTTGCTGCCGGTATGAGCTTGAAACCGGAAAATATAGATAAATTCCGTGATAAAATACTCAAAAATCTAGAAAATATAGACATAAGTAATTTGAAATTAAACATAGATTTAGAGCTAAAAATTCCGGAGATTTCTGTCGAATTATTAGATGAAATTGGTTTCTTGGAGCCCTTTGGGAATGGCAATCCTGAACCTGTGTTTGTTATAAGAAAGTTAAAATTACATAAAATAATTCCTATTGGTCAAGGTAATCATATGAAATTAGTGTTTTTTGATGGTGAAAATTTCTTAGATACGTTGTATTTCAATAAAAAAGTTAGTGAGTTTTTGTATGATACTAACGAAATTTTAGATATAGTTGTGAGTTTGAACAAAAATATTTATCAAAATAATATATCTGTTTCTGTGTATGTTATAGATATGAAAATTTCGGACATAAATACAAAAGAAATTATAAAACAAAGAAAAATTTATGAAAAATTCATGAGAAACGAAAGTCTAAATTCAGAAGAAGTTAAAATATTATTACCGAACAGAGAGGAATTTGCAAAAATATACAGATATTTGGGTTCTGATTATATTAAAATTAATAGGGCGGATATTGTGAGTTTCAGGGTGTTTAAAAGTGCTGATTTTTGTGGTAAAATATCGATAATTCTTGATGTTCTTAGAGAAATGAATCTTATTGATGTTTTTTATCGTGAAAAAAATGAATTTGAAGCTACTTTAAAAAATTTCCAGAAAAAGGTAGAATTATGTAAATCCGAAATTTTGAAAAAATTGGGAGATTTCAACGGTTAATTTCACCGAGGGGGACATTCTTAGTCTATGGTCCAAGGTATGCAATATCACACTTATCCCGAGTTGCTCAGATTACTTGAAACAAGTATGAAAACTCAGCATAGAAATTATGATTTGGATTTGATTGATAAAGCTTATGAACTTGCTGATTTTGCTCATCAATCTCAAAAACGTGTCTCAGGTCTTGCTTATGTTTTGCATCCGGTTTCTGTTGCGTATATTTTAGTTGAACTCGGCATGGATAATGAAAGCATAATTGCTGCGATTTTACATGATGTTCTGGAAGACACCAGAGTTAACTCCGATCAGATTAGAACTATTTTTGGAAAAGGCATTTGTGATTTGGTAGAGGGTGTCACGAAGCTTAGATTTGTGTACACTGATAGCCCGGAAGAACATCAGGCTGAAAATATCAAAAAAATCTTATCAGCAATGTCACAGGATATTCGTGTGATTATGATTAAGCTTGCTGATAGACTGCAAAATATGCGGACCATAGGCTGTATGCCTGAACACAAACGCCGCAACAAAGCTCTTCAGAATATGGAGATTTTTGCTCCTATTGCACATAAATTGGGCATTAGGACTATTAAAGACGAGATTGAAGATATATCTGTAAAATGTCTTGATCCGGTTGCATGCGATGAAATTGAAAGATCTCTTGCACTTTCAGACAGCGATAGAAATAAGTTTATAAATATTATAAAAAGCCGAATTAAAGATAAGATACAAGATAAATTCCCAAAAGCACACATAGAAGGTCGCGTTAAGAGTTTAAACGAAATATATAAAAAAATGTTTATTAAAGGTAAAAACTTAGACCAGATTTATGATGTTTACGCACTCAGAATTATAGTCGACAGTATTAGTGATTGCTACAATGTTTTCGGGTTGATTCATGATGTGTTTCAGCCGATTCCCAGTAGATTTAAAGATTATATCGCTACTCCGAAGTCAAATATGTATCAGTCTTTGCATACAACTGTTTTAAGTTCTGAGGGAATTCCGTTCGAAGTGCAGATAAGAACTTGGGATATGCATAGGGTAGCAGAGTATGGAATTGCAACTCATTGGAAATACAAACAGGGTCGCTGGAACGAAATTAGTAAATCTTCGTATTCATGGGTCGAGCAGATGCTTGATAATTGGCACAGTATCGGAGATATCACAGAAGTTGTCAGTACTATAAAATCTGATTTGGCGCCAAAAGAAATTTTTGTTTTGACTCCTAAGGGCAAAGTAATTAGCATGCCGTCGGATTCTACTGCTATAGATTTCGCTTATGCTGTTCACACGGAACTCGGAAATCGAATGATCGGTGCGAAAGTAAATAAAAAAATTGTTCCGATTAACCATGTTGTAAAGAATGGTGAAATCGTAGAAATATTGGTTTCTAACAGTTATAATAAGGGCCCGAGTCGTGATTGGTTAAACATAGTAAAAACGGGTGTGGCACGTAGCAAAATTAAGCAATGGTTTAAAAAAGAGTGCCGTAATGAAAATATTCTTGAAGGTCGTAGAAAATTCGAGCTGGAACTCGCAAAATATAATATTTCTGTTCCGAAAAACAAATTAGCAGAATTTTTGGCTCCGATATTCAGCAAAAGAAAATATATTACTCCGGATGATTTTTTTGCTGAAGTTGGGCTGTCGGCGTTGCAATTAAAGAGCGTTATGCCGAGGCTTTACAGTGAGTATATGCGTGCCAATCACGGAATTATGACAAGTAATCTCCAAGAACGCAGGGGAACTAATCTTAAATCAAAAAGTATGTATAGTGGAGTTTTAATAGACGGCATGAATAATTGTTCTGTAAAATTTGCCAGATGTTGTTCACCGTTGCCGCATGACGAAATAATAGGCTTTATAACTCGTGGTAACGGCGTTTCTATACATAAAAAAGACTGCGATAATATAAAATACAATTCTGATAATAAGAGTTTTACTGATAGACTGGTCTCTGCACAATGGGACTTGAATACAGAAATGATTTTTGATATCAATCTAAAAATAACCGCGAATAACGATGAAGATTTTTTAAGTAATTTCATGAAAAAAATTACAGAGTTACATTTGAATTTGATTTCTTTAAATACGGAAATTATGCAGGATCATAAAATATTTTCCGCACTCAAGTTACGCATAAAAAATCCTAATGAAATAAAAACTATATCTAAAAAATTAGCTGAGGTACCGGGTATAATTTCTATAAGACGGGATTAGTATTTTTTGTGTGTTATACAAAATCACAGCAAATTTAATATTATAATATTAAATATTTTTTTGGTTTTTACTGATAATAAAAATATTGTATTTTTTGTATTTTGTTATATAATATGACACAGTGTAGTTATGTTGTATTTATTTTAGGGGAGGATTATTTATGAAAACGTTCGAAGAATTTATATCCAAGGCTAAGGGTGCCGTAGATGTAATAGGTGAAAAAGCCGGTCAATTTATGGACGTATCTAAATTAAATTTAAAGTTGCTTGAACTCAAATCCGAACTCAAATCTGAACTTGAAAATTTGGGAAAGATAGTCTACGAATGCACTGACGAAAAAATACTGGATAATCTTGAAGTAAAAAATCAAGTTAATTCTATTAAGACTTTAAAAGAAGAAATAGAAAATCTAAAAACACAGATTGCATTTGCGAAGAACAAATTATTATGTAAAGCCTGCGGAAGTTATAACGAAATCAAATCTTCGTATTGTGCGAACTGCGGTAATAAACTCAAAGAAGACGCGATAACTCCTAAAGTCATGTCTGAATCTGAAGTCGATAATAATACTCAAGATTCTGAAGAAGATGATTTTGTAGAATTCGATGACTAATAAAATACGGAAAATATTAATTGGAATCTGTTCGGCAGTAATTTTAGTTTCTCTGATTATACTGTGCAAGATATTAATTTTAGATCCTATGCTTGCCGACAGGACCAATAAACAGGCCAAGGACATATATCATTCATCGGAACAAGAAACTTTAGCTCCTGAAGACAAGTTTAAATCTCTTCAAGAGCTAAATTCTGATATTTTCGGATGGATTAAAATTAATAATACCGTTATAGATTACCCGGTAGTGTGGGCCCAAGACGGGAAAGCTGAGTTTTACTTAAATCATAATTACAAAAAAGAAAAATCTAAATATGGAAGCATTTTCATGGATCCGGCGTGTGACCCTACGTATATACATAGAAATACAATTCTTTACGGTCATCACATGGCTGATGGTCAGATGTTTGCGGAACTATTAAAATATTCTGATTTAGAGTTTTACAAAAGTCACCCGGTAATTAAATTTGACACGATACTTTCTGAGAACACATGGAAAATCATATCTGTGTTCAAGACGAATACCAGAGAAGAGCATGGTGAAATTTTTAATTATACTGTTGCAGATTTTGATAGTACAGCGGATTTTCTTGAATTTGTTGACGAAGTAAAAAAGCGGTCACTCATAAATATACCGGTAACCGTAAATGAAGACGATGTATTATTAACGCTTTCAACGTGCTCGTATGAATACAAAGATTTCAGGACTGTCATAGTAGCACGTAAAGTGCGTGACCAAGAAGACCCTGAAGTAGAAACCGATGAAGCGACTAAAGCGTCGAACCCGTTAATGCCGGCGTGTTATTACAGATAAATATACATAATTTTAGAGGTGTACAATTTGGCTCTTAGAAAGATAATTACAGAAGAAAACGAACTTTTATATAAAATCAGCAAACCTGTAGAAAAATTTGATGATAAATTAAGCATGCTTATAGACGATATGTTTGATACGATGCACAAGGCAAAGGGAGTGGGACTTGCCGCACCGCAAATAGGAATTCTCAGGCGTGTAGTCGTTATAGAAATAAACAATATACAATACGAGCTTGTAAACCCGGTAATCACAGAACAATCCGGCGAACAAATAGCAGAAGAAGGCTGTCTATCGATACCCGGTTTCTACGCTAAAACCCGCCGGCCGGCACGAGTTACAGTAGAGGCCTATGACCGACACGGCGATAAAAAAACATA
>JAFQKZ010000024.1 GCA_017414725.1 Clostridia bacterium | reverse complement strand
TTGCGGCACGGTTCCGAAAACTGTAAATTTAACAGGCGCTATAGCTGAGAATTATGATAATCAAATAAGAGTCTATAGTTACGTTCCGATCGGCACAAGCAGAAGATTGAAAGAAGGCATGGAAGTTCAGATTTCGCCTGAGTATGCCGAAAGAGAAGAGTTTGGGTATATTACCGGAAAAATTACTTCAATCGGAACAGATATAGTCACAGACTATTCTATAGCGAGTAAGATAAAAGAAACCCAAACTGTGTACCCACTAGTCGCAGAGATTTTATATAATAAACAAAATGCGGTGGAAATTGAGATGACTTTGGGAGATTGGTCAACTGAAGCCGGTAGAAATATAGAAATAGTTGAAGGCGCAATGTGCGATATTTCTGCGATCGTCGGTCAGACAAAACTTTCATCATTGATATTTAATAAATAAATTTTTATATAAAATATGTAAAAAACAGAAAGATGGTGATTTAAATTGGCTAAGACTTGTAAAGTACCTGTGATTATGCAAATGGAAGCTCTGGAATGTGGAGCTGCGTGTTTATGCATGATAGCAGCGTATTATAAAAAATGGATACCGTTGACACAAGTTCGTGCAGACTGTGGAGTTTCGCGTGACGGTAGTATCGCAAAAAATATATTAAACGCCGGACGATCTTATGGCTTTAAAGCCGCAGGATATAAGCTTGAACCGGCAAGTCTTGATGCATTGCCATTGCCGGCAATAATTCATTGGAATTTCAATCATTTTGTTGTATTAACAGGATTTGATTTTGAACGTGGAAAAATATATTTGAACGACCCGGCGTCAGGCCGTAGAGTTGTAAGTCTGGAAGAATTTGACCAGAGTTTTACAGGAATTGCGTTAACTTTTGAGCCTACAGAAGAGTTTAAACCTGAGGGCAAACAAAAAAGTGTTTTAACTTTTGCGAAAAGATGTTTAAAAGGAGCTTTAAAGCCGTTTTTATTGGCAATGGCTATCAGTACCGGACTTTCTGTGTTAGGCATGTTATCTCCGGTATTTAACAGAATATTCTTGGATAATTTATTGTCCGGGTCAAATCCGGAATGGTTCCGGCCGTTTTTGACTATTATGATTATAGTAATGCTCGTACAAGTATTAATCGAAGTCGTGCAGTCTATATATTGGCTAAAAATCGAGGGTAAATTTGCGGTAACTTCAAGTTCTAAGTTTATGTGGCATGTTTTGAGATTACCGTTAGAATTTTTCTCCCAGAGATATATAGGAGATATAGTCTCAAGACAAGAATCAACGGCTACAATCGCACTTACTTTAATTAAACAAATAGCGCCGATGTTCATAAAAATAATATCCATGTTCTTTTATTTATTTTTCATGTTGAAATACAGCTGGGTGCTTACTTTAATAGGCGTTGGAGCGACAGTATTAAACATGTTAATCGCGAGATATTCTTCAAACAAAATGTTAGATTATCAGAGAGCTGCTGCGCCAAATCAGGGAAAGATCTTAAGTGTTACTTATACAGGATTCGAAATGATCGAGACTATAAAATCTACGGGAGCTGAGAGCGGATATTTTGAGAGATGGGCAGGATTTTTCGCGAAGCAAAATAATGACAACGTAAATATTTCAAGATTTACTCAGTATTTTGGGGCAATTCCGTCGTTTATCAGTACCATCGCCGATATGATTCTGTTGTTCTCGGGAGTGTATTTAATAATACACGGCGAGTTTACAATCGGTATGTTAATGGCGTTCCAGTCGTTCTTGAGTAGTTTCTTGGAGCCGATTGACGAAATAGTAGATATTTACAGTAATTTCGTAAGCATGAGATGCGATATGGAACGCGTTGAAGACGTTCTTGATTATCCTACTGATGTAAACGAAGAGATAAAAATCGAAGAAAATTGTTCTGAAAAAGAAAAAGAGAGAAAATTACGTGGCGAAGTGAAAATAGATAATATTACTTTTGGCTACGGCAGATTAAGCGCTCCGTTAATTCAAGATTTTAGTGTAGATTTAAAGCCCGGCTCTTGGGTAGCTATAATCGGAGGAAGCGGTAGTGGTAAGTCTACAATTGCAAAGTTAGTAACGGGATTATATAAACCTTGGTCCGGAAAAATAACTTTTGACGGTAAAACGAAAGACGAAATAGATCCGTATAGATTCCATAGTTCTGTTGCAATAGTCGACCAAGACAAAGTTATGTTCCATGATACTATTAAAAATAATATTAAAATGTGGGACGAGAGTATTGAAGATTTTGCAGTAATAATGGCCGCAAAAGATTCTGATATTCATGAAAGTATAGTAAGCAGACCTGACGGTTATAATCATGTTTTGAGCGAAGGCGGAAAAGATTTTTCGGGCGGTCAGTGCCAGAGAATAGAAATAGCTCGTGCACTTGCTCAGGAACCAAGTATTATAATTCTGGACGAAGCGACGTCAGCTCTTGACGCCAAGACCGAACATCTTGTAATGGAAAACGTAAGAAAAGCCGGATGTACATGTATAGTCATAGCTCACAGACTTTCTACTATCAGAGACTGTGATGAAATTATAGTATTAGATAAAGGTTCTGTTGTAGAACGCGGCAAACATGAAGATCTAATGAAATTAAACGGAAAATATAAACAACTCGTAATTACCGAGTAATACTAACTCGAGAGGAAGTGAATATATTATGAGTACTGAATTTTGGGAGAGTCAGATTAATCAACGACGAAATAGTGATAATTTAATATTTCAGGGAGCGTTTTCTGATTTACTTTCTATCATAGGTATTAATACTGCAAAAGCTAAGAGACAGGCTACAGGAGCTGCTGCTGAGATATTAAAATTCTTGGGTAAAGAAGTTCCTGAAGTTCCGGATAGCATTACAAATCTTGATTCTCAATTGGAGTATATGCTTAGGCCTAGTAATACTATGAGAAGAAGAGTAGAGTTACACGGGGAATGGTGGAAAGACGCAACAGGCTGTTTTTTAGGGGGAACTCAAGACGGCGATATAGTTTCTATATTACCTGATACTTGGTCCGGGTATTATTATATAAACTCGGACGGAGAGAAAATAAAAATTAATAAAGAAACAGCTAAAAATATCAAAGTTGACGCGTTTTGTTTTTACAAGTCTTTTCCGTTGACAGCTTTGAAAATTAAAGATTTATTGAAATTTATGATTTCGAGCGTGTCAAAACTTGATATGATATATATTTTAGGCACAATGTTAATCGGGCAGTTACTGGCAATGTTAACGCCGTATATCACCAATGTAATATATAATGTCTTGATACCGTCTGGTAAAGACTCGTTGATATTCCCAGTCGCAAGCTTAATGTTCGGCGTAACTGTAACGAGTATGCTTATAAACATAACTCAAAATCTAGTCATGGGAAGATTCCAGGGCAGATTAACTTTGTCAGTGAACAGTGCAATTATGATAAGATTATTTAGTTTGCCGACATCGTTCTTTAAAAATTACACAGCCGGAGATCTGGCGAGCAGAATGGGACACATAGCCAGTTTGTGTCAGATGATCGCCCGTGCAGTGGTTTCTACGGGATTACAGTCAGCATTTTCGCTGGGATTTATATTCCAAATGTATAAATACGCCCCGAGTTTGGTATTACCGGGAATATGTTTAATATCTGTAAATATATTATATTCTGTGTTTATAACTTTTTATAGACAGAACGCAGTGAACAAAAAGAAAATAAATTTAGGTCCGAAATTACAGTCTTTAGTGTATGCTTTATTTGGAGGAATACAGAAAATCAAAGTAACAGGTGCAGAGAAAAGAGCATTTGCGAAATGGGCAGAACAGTATTCTGAGATTGAAAAATTGACTTATTCGCCACCGTTTTTATTAAAAATCAGCGGAGTAATAAGTACCGTGATTTCGCTTTCCGGAAGCATAATATTATATTATTTTGCGATTAGAACGGGAGTCGACAGAGGAAATTACTTGTCTTTTAACTCAGCGTTTGGAGCTGTAACCGGTGCGATAATGGGTCTTAATGCCGTGGCACTTGAGTTTGCGAATTTAGGTCCGATTTTAGATTTAATCAGACCGGTCATGCAAGAAAAACCTGAAAGCAGTGAAGGCCGTAAAATACCAATTTCTCTGTCAGGAAATATCGAAGTTTCTAATATTACTTTTAGATATACACCTGAGGGACCGGCGATTTTAGATAATTTAAGTCTTTCTATAAAAAAAGGCGAATATCTTGCAATAGTAGGAAAAACAGGTTGCGGGAAGTCTACGTTAATAAGATTATTATTGGGATTCGAAAAAGCTGAAAAGGGCTCTGTGTTTTACGGTGGCAAAGATTTGAATAATCTAGATTTGCGTAGCGTAAGACAGAAAATCGGAGTCGTGATGCAGAACGGTTCTTTGTTCCCGGGAGATATTTTCTCGAATATCATAGTTACATCTCCATGGAAAACTATGGACGACGCCTGGGAAGCAGCTCGAATTGCAGGCATAGAAGAAGATATCAAAGCTATGCCGATGGGCATGCACACTATGATATCTGAAGGAGCCGGGGGATTATCCGGAGGACAAAAACAGAGACTTATGATAGCTCGAGCAGTTATAGCACGTCCACAGATTTTAATTTTTGACGAAGCTACATCTGCACTTGATAATATTACTCAGCAACACGTTGCCAAGAGTATTTCTAGATTTAACAGTACAAGAATAGTCGTCGCACATAGACTTTCGACTGTAAAGAACTGTGATAGAATAGTAGTTCTGGACAAAGGTAAAATAAAAGAACAAGGAACTTTTGATGAACTCATGGAAAAACGAGGAATGTTCTACGACCTTGCTATCAGACAAGTAGCAGAATAAAAAATAATAAATATCTCGAAACTTCTCGAGATATTTTTTTTGTATATTATATATTAGCCTGGGGGCCATTGTAATTGACGTCCCGCAAGAACATGAAAGTGCAGGTGTTCAACAGTCTGACCGCCGTGTTTTCCGCAATTTGTGATAACTCTGTAGCCGTCTTTATTAATATTTAAATTCACAGCTAATTCTGAAATTTTCTCAAAAATATGTTTTATAATATCAGAATTACTAGAATTTATTTCTGAGATATTTTTAATATGTTCTTTAGGAATGATTAACAAATGAACAGGCGCTTCAGGATTAATATCTTTAAATACTAAAATTCTATTATCTTGATATATAATATCAGACTTAATTTGATTATTAATTATTTTGCAAAAAATACAGTCTTGATTAGTTATACTCATAAAAATTCTCCTGAGATTATAATTTTAGTTCATGAATTCAGGTGCATTGACTTTCATGATATCCAGAATATTTTTGATAATAATTCTAACGCACTGACATAAATATAATCTGGATTTCGAGAGATTTATATTATCCGGAATATTTACTTTGCAAGAAGAATAAAATTTATGAAATAAATTCGCGAGATTTATTACATATTTCGTAATTTTTGTTGGGTCATATAATCTCGAACAGGCAATTAACTCCATAGGATACTGAGACATAAAATATATTAAATTTCTTTCAGACTCGTGAGTTAAATTTGACAGGTCACAAGAATTATCTGGAATTATATTATTATTTTTGAAAATATTACAGATACGCGCGTGAGCATACTGAACATAATATACAGGATTTTTAGAATCTTGCATGACAGCTAAATCTAAATCAAAGTCCATGCCGGAACTGGGTTCTTGCGAGTTAAAAATAAATCTGGCTGAATCTGTGCCGACTTCTTCGAGTAAATCTGAAAGTTGGACAGATTTTCCGGTACGTTTGCTCATACGGACTATTTCGCCGTTTTTAATTAATTTTACTAACTGAACCAAAATCACATGAAGATTATTTCTGTTTATACCCAGAGATTGCATAGAATTATTCATTCTTTCCACGTGACCATGAT
This sequence comes from Clostridia bacterium, assembly GCA_017414725.1. Lineage (GTDB taxonomy): Bacteria > Bacillota > Clostridia > Oscillospirales > Acutalibacteraceae > UMGS1491. Next base: position 3,492 of record JAFQKZ010000024.1, on the reverse strand, counting down.
GATCCGCACCCCAGATATTAATACAAATATCGAAATTCCTGGCTGTAAATTTATTATAATGATAAGCTATATCAGCCGCAAAATAAGTTGGAATAGTATTCGAACGAACCAGAACTTCGTCTTTTTCTGAACCAAAGTCACTAGTTTTGAACCATAAACAATTATCTTTTAAATAAGTCAGATTTTTTTCTTTTAAAATATTTATAATATTATTAACTTGGTTAGTACTATATAATTCGCTTTCATAGAACCAGTTATCATAAAATATTTTATATTTTTCTAAATCTTCTTTAATTTTGTTAATATTTTTAGGCAACGCGAACTCAATTAATTTATTATCTAAATCTTGTTCGGGAGTATCTAAGAACTCGAATTTATGAATATCAAAAAATTCCTGAGCAAGTTCAGTAATATCAGAGCCCTGATAGCAGTCTTCAGGCATAATTATATTATTTTTATTTTCTTTGTTTTTATCACAAATTTGCAGGTATCTTATTCTCAGAGATTTACCAAATTTCAAAATTTGATTTCCGGCATCGTTTACATAAAATTCTTTATACACGTTAAAACCTGTAGTTTTCATGATATCGGCAAGACAATCTCCGAGTGCTCCGAGACGAGCGTTACCGATGTGCATAGGACCGGTAGGATTCGCAGATACAAATTCTATCATGACTTTTTTGTTTTGACCGTAATTACACTTGCCGTAATTATTATTATTTTCGTAAATTTCTTTTAAATTTTCAGCAAAAAAATCTGGGGATAAATAAAAATTAATAAATCCCGGACCGGCAACTTCGATATTTTTTACATATAAATTATCTGTATTTATATTATTTTTAATTAAATCTGCAAGAATTCTGGGAGAAACTCTAAATTTTTTCGCACACACAAGAGCGATATTACTTGATAATTCTCCGTGAATATTATCTCCGGGGATTTCTACATCAAAATTCAAATTATCCAGATCATAATTATTATTATTAATTTGATTAGTTTCTATTAAATTTTTGATAGTAATTATAATATTTTGTTTAATTTGATTAATGGTTTTCTCAAGAACATACATGTTGGACTTCCTCGTTAGTCAAAATTTCTTCAGATATATCAGATATTTTATCATAAGTTATAAGTATATTCATAGTGCTTAAAACACCCGTGTTTAAATCCATAGAGTATTTAATATTAACAAATCCATGATTTGTATCGCATATAGACTTAATATGATGGGTATATACACTCATGCTCATCATGCCGTATTCTGTTTGATAAGGACTATAATGTCTTTTGTTTTTTTCGAACACTAACTTAGACTGAACTTTACCGTTTTTTGTTATAGTTATATTTTTATTGTCTTTCTCTATTTTTATCATGCAAATATTATAATTACCGGGCATTCCTTCTGTGTATTCACGATAAATTATATACTTTACTCCGTCTTTTTCCGTATAACTTCCTCGAGCGGTAAACTCCATACAATCATCATATTGACCTGTAATTTTCTGGTGTGACATGATTTTTATCATATAATCTTCTTTAATATTAATCACTCCTATTATGTTTTTTCGGAATTTATAATCTTACTTTTGTCACTTGTATATTATCATTTAAAAATAACTGTGCTTTTTGTCTGAACTCATCTGGGTTACCGCTTACGTAATATTCTACAGTTCCATTTATATTATTTGTTCTGTTATGCGTATTATTTAAATTATGGAAGTTCATGTATTCTATTAATGTTCTTATAATTTCTTTACTTGGATTAATTAATTTTATTTTCTCGCCGGTAATTTCTGAGATTAAATTATGTATCACAGGATAATGCGTGCAACCTAAAATTAAAGTATCTATATCGTCTCTGATAATCGAAGTCAAGTAATATTTTATAAAAGTCTTCAAAATATCAGTATTATCGGTATTATACGAGCTTTCTATCAACGGTACAAGTTTCGGACAAGCTTGTTGTGCACAATATAATTTTTTGTTTATATTTTCGATAGTACTTTTGTATGAATTGCTCTTAAAAGCTCGGTCGGTGCATATAACACCTATTCTATTGTTTGTAGTAATTTCGGCTGCTCTCTCGCATGCGGGAACTATAATATCAAACATGGGAACGTTCGATTTTAATAAATTAATATATGAACCAACTGTCCCACAAGCTATTAAAATTAACTTTACATGTTGTCTTTCCAGAAAGCTTATATTTTTTCGGGCATAATCTAAAATCGTATCTCTGCTTTTATCTCCATATGGTAAATTATATGTGTCACCAAAATAAATTATATTTTCATGTGGCAAATACTGTTTTAATTTTTTTATTGTTGTCAGTCCTCCAAGACCGGAGTCAAATACGCCTATACTCGATTCGTTCATATCATATTCCTCTATATATACTTATATGTTGATTTTTATTGTAATTTAAAGCAAGATCAATTAATTTGTCTATTAAATCAGAATATTTTATGTTATTTAACTCTAATAATTTCGGGTACATACTAATACTGGTAAATCCCGGGAAAGTATTAATCTCGTTTAAATATATTTTATTTGTGTTTTTTTCAAGAAAGAAATCTACACGTGACAATCCGGCGCAGTCCAAAATTTTATATGCTTTTTTAGCCGTTTCTTGAATATTTTTAACAATTTCCGGTGACAAATCTTCGGGAACACAAGTCTTGGAACCAGAAATATATTTCGCGTCATAATCATAAAATTCGTTTGCCGGCAAAATTTCTCCAATACAAGAAGCAATTAAATTGTTATTTCCCAGAACAGCACATTCTAATTCGCGTCCTATAATCTCTTCTTCAATTAATACTCTTGTATCTTCTTGAAGTGCTTTTTTAACGCCATCAATTAATTCTTGTGTATTTTTAACTTTGCTGATTCCTACGGAAGACCCTGCGTTCGCAGGTTTAACAAACATAGGATATTTCTGTATTTTATCTTCAGTTTCTTTAATATATTTATCAGGATCTTGCTCGAAATCATATTTATTAAACCAGTAAAATTTAGCTTTGTTAATATTATAATAATCCAAAATAATATTTGTAAAAATCTTGTCCATACACAAAGCAGAAGACGTTGTGTGGCAACCAACATACGGGATTTTTAAAATTTCCAGAAATCCCTGAACAGTACCGTCTTCTCCGTTTTTGCCGTGCAACACAGGAACAGCTACGTCTATTTTTATTTTCTCAAAATCATTGTTATTTTTAATTATTATATTATTATCTGTAGAAAAATAAATTTGTTTGTTATTAATATTTTTTTCCCATTTGCAATCTGAAATATTCTGCGTATCGCCTGAGTACAAATACCAAGTTCCGTTTTTAGTTATTCCTGCCGCATAAATATTATATTTTTCTTTTGAAATATTTTTAAAAATACTCTCTGCGGATTTTTCAGAAATACTATGTTCTTGAGAATCTCCGCCGAATATTATTAGTACATTTAATTTGCTCACGAATACACTTTCTTTCACAAAAT
>JAFQKZ010000023.1 GCA_017414725.1 Clostridia bacterium | reverse complement strand
TTGCCAGAAAGTTTATTATTTTTTTTGAGATTTTGTGCACATATACCTAAAATTGTGTCGCCGTCGATAATTTTCCCGTCATTGTCAATCGCTAGGCACCTGTCAGCGTCGCCGTCAAACGCGATCCCAATATCAAATTCTTCTTCCAGAATTTTACTTTTTAAATTTTCTATATGCACAGAACCGCAGTTTTGATTAATATTTATTCCATTATAATTATTATTTATTATGCTTATTTTTAAATTTGTGTTAAAATTATCAAAAATTTTGTCCACAGTAGCACTCGCTGATCCGTTTGCGCAGTCTATTAAAATTTTAAAATCTCGGTTTTTGTCTATATTTACTGAATTTCTTAGATTTTCTATATAATAATTTATTAAATTCTCCTGTCTTTTTACCGTTCCTGTATTATAATTATTCGTATTTTCAAAGTTATTATTAAAAATTATATTTTCTATTTGTTGCTCTAATATATCAGAAAGTTTAAATCCCTGTGAATTAAATATTTTAATCCCGTTAAATTCGTACGAATTGTGCGACGCAGAGATCATGATTCCGGCTTGAAATTTAAACTTTTCGGTCAAAAAAGCTATTGCAGGCGTTGGCACGACCCCGATACTTGTTACGTTTCCGCCCATTGAACATATCGCTGCACTCAACGCACACTCTAACATATCACATGATTTTCGTGTATCTTTACCTATTATTATCTCGAAATTTTCGTTTTTTTGTTTGATTATACTAGAAAGCGCGAGACCTGTTTTGAACGCCAAGTCACATGTGAGTTCTTGATTTACTACTCCTCGTATGCCGTCTGTTCCAAATAATTTTGTTAATTTCATATTGATTTTTAGCTCCTATGTTTCGAATTTTGTTAATTATTATCAAAAAAACTGTACTGCTCAGATGTGTTCTTGATTTTATATCCCATGTGTTTATAGCCCGCATGAGTTACGCACCGGCCTCTTGGAGTTCTACTTATAAACCCGATCTGTATCAAAAACGGTTCGTTGACGTCTTCTATAGTCACGGACTCTTCGCCAATGGCTGCTGCGAGAGTTTCGAGCCCCACCGGGCCTCCAGAGTAAAACTCGATTATAGTCTTCAGTAATTTTCGGTCGCCGGAATCTAGTCCCAGCTCGTCAACTCCGAGATTTTCAAGCGCTTCTTTGGCTACTTCGATATTTATTAATCCACGATTTTGAACCTGCGCGAAGTCTCGAACACGTTTCAAAAGCCTGTTCGCGATTCTTGGAGTGCCTCGAGATCTTGACGCGATTTCTTTTATTCCATCGTCTGTAAAATTTATGTTAAGTATCTCTGCGTTTCTTTTTAAAATCTGTTTAAGTTCATCTGTCGTATATAATTCTAATCTCAAAATTACGCCAAATCTGTCACGCAACGGAGCTGTCAACTGCCCGGCTCTTGTCGTCGCTCCCACAAGTGTGAATTTCGGTAACGGCAGGTGATATGAAGTTGCCATCTGTCCTTTGCCCGTGACTATGTCTATGGAAAAATCTTCCATCGCCGGATATAATATTTCTTCTACACTGCGTGATAATCTGTGAATTTCGTCTATAAATAACACGTCTCCGTCAGACAAATTTGTTAAAAGTGCTGCTAAATCTCCGGGGCGTTCAATAGCCGGTCCCGATGTAATTTTTATATTCACTCCGAGTTCGTTTGCGATTATCATTGAAAGTGTCGTTTTTCCCAGTCCCGGAGGTCCGTATAATAACACATGGTCCAGAGGCTCTTTGCGAATTTTAGCCGCTTCGATAAATACTTTTAAATTTTCTTTAACTTGATCTTGACCTACGTAGTTTTCTAAAATTTTGGGCCTCAACGGATTATCGCCAAAATCATTATCTTGATACATATCTTCTTGAATTTCTTCTGGGCTCAATAAATTATTATTCACAAAAATCCCACGCTTTCTTATTTATTTTTGTTTATATTTTTTAATACAAATTTAATTATCTCTTCAACTGACATGTTATTATCAAGTTCTGATATTAAATATTTAATTTCTGACTGCGAATATCCCAGAGAATTAAGCGCTTTTATAGCTTGATTTTTGTTTTGCGAACTTTCTATATATGTATTATTATTAATTTTTAATTCAGGACTCGTTAAAATCTCTACGTTTTTGACTTTGTCTTTTAGTTCTAATACTATTCGCTGTGCTGTTTTTGCGCCTATTCCTGATACGAGCGTCAATGATTTGCTGTCGTTTGAACAGATAATTTCTATTAATTTTTGCGGCGAAAATTGAGATAAAATAGACAAACCCGCTTTTGAACCTACGCCCGAAACAGATATTAATAACTTAAAACACTCTAATTCAAATAAATCACAAAACCCAAAAATATCTATAGCGTCTTGTCTGATATTAACATAAGTATATATATTTATTTCTGTGTTTATGTGTGATTTGTAAAAATTTTGAGTTATGCTAGATGCAAAACACTTGTATCCTACGCCGCCACACTCGACTACTACAAAATTTTCTTTGATTAATATTAAAGTTCCTCTAAGATTATATAACAATTTTATTTGCACTCCGAATTTTCAAAATTTTATTATTTATATAATTAAAGCCCATTGAATTTGCATGACAAATCGCGATCGCCAGTGCGTCCGCAGCATCGTCAGGTTTTGGAATTTCTTCTAATCTTAATAATCTTTGGACTGTTAACATTATTTGTTTTTTTTGTGCTTTGCCGTAACCGGTTATCATGTTTTTAACTTGAAGTGGTGTGTATTCATATACTGGTATATTATATTTTTTCAGTGCCAATATTATCACTCCGCGTGCTTGTGCGACGTCTATTGCGGTCTTTTGATTATTTTGAAAATATAATTTTTCTATCGCCACTTGCTCCGGTTTATATATATTTACTAAATTTGTTATATTATCATAGATTTTTTCTAGTCTGTCTGTAAAATTTTCGTTAGAATTCGTAATAATAGCACCATGATTTATATATATATATTTCGTGTTTTTATATTCTATAATTCCGTGTCCTACAATCGCATATCCCGGGTCTATACCTAAAATTCTCATTATGCTCTCCTGTTTATATTATTATTAAGTTTTCGCGTTTTTAGAAGCTCCGACGACTTTTCCCACTCTTTCTACCATGGGCTTATACGAGACTTTTAAGCCATCGAATCCCGTGTTCGCTTGTGCTATAGAATTTGCTTTACTGGCGTCATATACTTGCATTAATTGTAATTTTTGCTTGAAACTTAATTCTTTATATGGCTCAGGAATTTCGCCATTGGCTTCTATATCAAGTGCCAAATTATTTATTTCTGCCGCGACTACTCCTGTTCGATCTTTACCGCTTTTGCAATTAAAAGAAACTCCGTAACCCAGCCAGTACATCAGGAGAGACATTCTCGTAGGTATCGCTGTTGGATTTGATTCGTCGCCCTGACCATCAGTAATTATCCACATTGCTATTATCTGTTTTGATAAATTTATAATATTTGTCTTATTTGTTTTGCTTTCAATATCACATAATCTAATTTCTATATCAGAATCTTGTATTGAATTAATAATATAATTATATTTTCCACTTAAACTTTCTAATTTTTTATATCCTAAATCTTGAGTTTTGTTACTTAACGTTTTAAATATTTTTTTCCCAAATAAATTTTCAAGTGACTTTTGATTCATATCTTTAGATCTCTTTGAAGCAAACATTTTGTTAGCCCTATAATGCATCTTGTTCACACCAAAATTAAATAATATTATATTTTTAATTTTTACTGTGATTTCTCTATCTCCTACGTTATATTTTTGTTTTTTATTTTTATATTTTTCTAAAATCTCAGCTTGTTCAAACGGCATATTATTATCTAAATTTAATCCTGTGTTTATAAGCGGGGTCATTAACTGTACGTTAGAAATATTAATTTCATAAAAATCTTTATAGTCTTTACTTATGGGATCCATAAAATCAGGATACTGATCATATAAAGTCGCCAAAATTAGATCTCTTATAGCCTCTTCTTTTCCGCGACTGTTAGCAAATCTTATACCGGAAAATAATTTTTTCTTTTTATCACCGTTACCAGTTTCAACTTTTGTTAGCCATAAATTCATAGCATGTTCGGAATTATAATCATAACAATTCACAGACTTTAATAATTTACTATTTATCTCACTTGCCGGTATAGAAATTATATTTGCTTCGATTTTTTTATTATTTTTACCGGTTACTACAATTTTCTCTTCATATTTTTTCCAATTTTTATTACTATTCAAACTCATTCTATAAAAAATAGCAAAGCTGTATTCTTTGTCATTTAATTTATGTTCGATGTTCGAAACGCTTTTTTTAACTAAACTTTTCATTTCACTTACCGTTTTATTAAAAAACTTTTTGTCTAGTAATCTAATATCTTTTTCTGTGTACATATTTTTATATTTTTCTAAAATTTCTTCAGATATAATAAATTTTTCGTGATCTTTGTATTTATTTTCTATATACTCATTTGCTTTACTCAAAATTCTTTCGTACATATCATAGACAAACTCAAAGTTCTCGAAACTATATGTCTCGATTTCACGTTTGTTTTCTATAAATTCAATTTTGTCTTTTTCATCTATAATAATATCTTCAATATTATTTGCACTACTTTTAATTTCAGACAATTCTTTTAATTTTTTTGTAATTATATTTCTATAAACATAAAATCTAGATCTTTTGTTTAATTTATCTATAATTTTTATAATATTTTCTAAACTCTCTAAACTTTCTGAACTTTCTGTATTATATATAAAATTCCAGATCAGTTGAATTACTCTATTAGCACATATCTTATTATAAAAATTTTTATTTATAATTTTATTTATAAAATCTTCTTTTTTGTATTTTTCCCCTAACATACGCGAAAAAATATCAATTAAAACCAAATCATCTTGATAATTACCTATATTGTTTTTTATAAAATTATATCTTATTAATAGTCTGTTTAACTGTTTTGTGAACTCCTTTAAATCTATTTTTGAATTCATAATTTATCTCTCTTGTTCGACTTTAATTTTTGACAAATTTTGGGGTTGTACTATACTGTACGGAATCTGAATCAACATATTTTCAGTTTTAGACTTAAACTCATTACCTACGAAATAATCAATAGATTTCGTAGCAGAATTAATATTTTCGAAAATGCCCCTATGATTCGAAGCTTTTATGTGTAAATTCAAAATATAATAATAACAGACGATTTTGGCTTTCTGGGCATAAACCCACAGATAATTTTTGTACTCCTGATAAATATTATGAGACTCCATAAAATTTCTTATGTTTCCCAAAGCTCTTATATAATCATTAATTTTAGTCACGTTCATAGAATGCAAAATACTCGTGTCACGACTTGTATAATTATATAAATTATCTTCTATAAACACGACTTTTTGAGCATAAAAAAACAATTTTGGACATATACTGATGTCTTCAAAATACATGTCTTCGAACAAAATTTTATTTTGAGTAAAAATTTCTCGTTTTATTAATTTATTCCAAACAAAATAATGCGTACCGAAATCCAAAATTAATTTTTTTAGGGCTTTTTTTGTATCGCAAACCCCCGGAACAGCGTTAAACGGCAAATTAATTTTAATATCTTTTTCAGGATAATAAGTATAATAATTACAACAGACTATATCAGCATTATTTTCTTTTGCGGTGCCATATAATTTTTCCAAATAATTTTTCTCGAGATAATCATCGCTATCTAAAAAAGCTATGTACTCACCCTGTGCGATTTTCAAAGCTGTATTACGCGCAATCGCGGGCCCACTATTATCTTGCGACAAAAATTTAAAATTAATATTTCTCTCGCAAAATTCTTTTATAATATCAACACTTGAATCTCTTGAACCGTCATCTATAATTATTACTTCGAAATTACTTTTATCAAAGCTTTGATTTTCAACAGAACTTAAAGCTTTAAATAAATACTTTTCAACGTTATATACTGGTATAATCAAACTTATTTTAATTTTATTATTTCCCATTTTATTTCTCACCTCGTATTTTCAAAAATTCTAATTATATTCTTTTATTTTATATTAAACACAAAAAAATTGGTATCATATGCCAAACCAAAATTTTATAAATAAATCCTAAAAAACTACATATAATAAAACATACGAAAGAGGTGTATTTTTATAATAAAATTAAAATCTTTAATCAAAAGTCTGATAATTCCCTGGATAGCAGGCGGATTTGCATCGTTTTTAACCAGAAATTCCATGAGCGTCTATGGTTCGATAAATTTGCCACCACTAGCTCCACCATCATGGCTCTTTCCAATAGCATGGGGATTATTATATACACTAATGGGCGTGTCTTCATATATAGTTTTTGATGACAAACCGGAAGAGCAGCCTAAAGCTCGTAAAATTTATATTTTTCAATTAATTGTAAATTTTTTATGGCCAATATTATTTTTTAATTTTAGAGCGTTTTTTCTGGCACTGTTATGCCTAATAATTTTATTAATATCTGTAATTTACATGACAGTAGAGTTTTATAAAATAAAACCTATAGCAGCATATTTACAAGTACCATATATTATGTGGTTAATGTTTGCGACATATTTGAATCTAGGTATATTTTTGTTAAATAATTAGTTTTGTGTAAAATTTGGTAGATCGAAATTCTCAGACGGAGCAGTATATATGTTTTCATGATCATTAACTTGAATTAAATGTTCTTTATCTCCAGCATGAATTTTAATATTCTTAAAGCCTATTTTTTCAGAAATTTTATCCAGTTCAGTATCTGTTAGACTTAGATGGTCACCAGAGTTTTGATTACCGCTACAGACAGCTATAGGGATTTCAGCAGTATACTTACGAAGTCGCTTAAGTTCTTTCACCGTATCAAATTGATCAGCAAATAAATAAGTACCGGTTGTCCCGATTGCTTTAGCCGCTAGATTCCAATCAGACAAAAAACAAAGAGCATAAACGTGACCCGGAAGCTCATTCTGTAAAAAATGGGAATGAATGGAAGTTTGGTTACAAAGCTCATGTTGGTGTTGATTCGGAAAGCGATCTTGTTCATAGCCTTAAAGTCACGTCAGCAAATGTCCACAATGTAACCATGACTTCGGAGTTGCTAACCGGTGAAGAAGAAGTTGTATATGGCGATAGCGGATATATCGGTGCTGAAAAACGTGATGATGCCATTACACGCAACAAACATGGCAAAAAAATCAAATACAAAATCAATTGCAAACCAAGTCAGATCAAACTTCTCTCCAAAAGCGGCCAGTACAAGGCTAAAAAGAATGAACACCAAAAATATTCTGTTCGAGCTAAAGTTGAACATGTTTTCTCTGTTATCAAAAATATTTTCGCTTTTCGTAAAACTCGATATCGAGGTAAACGAAAGCAGCTTGCTAAATTGAATTTTTTGTTT
>JAFQKZ010000022.1 GCA_017414725.1 Clostridia bacterium | reverse complement strand
TTTACGAATATGTGATAGAGTCCGTAGTATTATTCTTTTTTTGATGGAGGTATGATTTATGTATGACAATATAAAAAAACGTAAGATTTTTTGTTATTTTTTTAGTTTATTATTTAGTTTTATATTTAATATGAATCTGGCCTTTGGTACTGAGCTTGAAAGTACTACAACAGGTACTTCTGCGAGTACTGAAACCGATAACTCTAATTCCGGCTCGGCTGGTACAGCTATAGTTGAGCCTGAGGGGGATTCTGATAAATCTAAAACTTTTACTTCCAGCAGTACTATTGCTGGTGTAACGATAGATATCGAGGCTGATAAAGATACTTATACTCTTGAAGATACCGCGAAATTTACTGTGACGCTTACCAACACCAACCCCTATAGCGTGTTTGTAAAAGATATAAGATTCGGTTTGCCGGAATATATCGAAAAACAAATTATTGCTGCGTTACCGGAAAAACTTGATAAACAAGGCACCGATTATGGAACTGTTACTAGAAATATAGATGTTAAACTTGGTTTTACACAGTGGGTTCCGGTTGTGTTGAATAATGAACAGCTTAAAATCGGTATTAAAGCTAGCCTTGAGACCATAAGTGAAGATTCGAAATTTGTCGTGAGTCTGGTGTCTGAAAGCTCTGGCTCTGACAAAGAGTATCATGATTTACTGTCGAAATTTGATAAAAAAGATAATATAGAAAGGATATGTTTTTTTGATTTTTCGATTACAGGACAAGACGCTAGTGATGTTCGTGAACTGAACGGATATGCTAAACTATATATACAAATCCCCAAAGGCTGGGATGAAGGTCAGCTTGAAACTATGTTTGTTGCTGATGGCAATGATGAAAATTTCGAGGAAAAAATTGAAGAAGTTGACGGAGTGAAATATCTAACTTTTTCGACAAATCATTTCAGCCCGTATGCGTTGTTTGATCCCGCAAATATTGACCAGGAAATGCTTGAGAGTTTAAGTAAAGATTTTATGCAGACCGGTCACAGCGATCTGCAGATTATATTAGCTTTGATTAGTGTTGCGGTAATTTCATTGATTATGGCTTTGGTATTCAGCAATAAATTTAGAAAAAATATGTTAAGTGTTATTTTGATTTTAAACTTATGTAATATTTATATGTTAGCAAGCACAAAAACTACTTCTAACATTTCTTCAACACAATTAGATATTACGTTCGAAACTGTTGATTCGAACGGCCTAAGCAATATTAAAACGGAAGTACTTCCTATGTTTGATGCCAAGTCATATAAGGACGACGAATTGTGGGCCAGAAGAGACCCTTACGCAGAAATTCCAGAGGACGAGACTCTTATCTCGGAAATTCCAATAAGCGTATTTTTTATAGGGCCTTCTATTTTTGATGAAGCTTACGAGAATTCTGTAAGAATCGGGAATATGTCGGTTTTTGATAAACGAATGGCCGATTGCTTAATTTCACAAACCCAATATTTACGAAATTCAGTTGATGAACGTCTAATTGATCTACTTGCCACTGACCAAGAGACTAACGGGCAAACCGAGAAGTTGGGCTTATGTTATAAATACTACGTGCCTTTGTACCGCATGCCTACCGTTCCGACATATGCCTCACCAGAGTTCAGAACGTATTTTACTAATGCCTACGAAGATGTCAAAGATGCTTTCGAAAATTACTTGGAAAATATACCCCAAGACTATCCGTGTAATTTATTGGTAGGTTTTGGGACCGGAGCTGTTCTATGCGATATGTTAGCTGACGATTATAAATCAGACCCCCGTATATCAGGCTGTCTATGCGTTGGATTGGGGAGAAATTCCAAACCAAGGTCTTTTGCAAGTGTGAATATCGCATGTATTTCTAACGATGAGACGAACCTGGCTAAAAATGAATTCCTTTTGGCGGATAGTTTTGCTAACGAAAAAGAACTGCCCAACGCTACTAAGATAGATGAAGGCAAATTATTTGACCTGGCCACAGGTAAAGTTCTGACAAAATGCTCTGAACATGGGCAATATATTGACATTGCTGAAGCAACAGGAACCGCTGCAACAATGCCCTCAGATGATTTTCCTGTAATAGCCGCCATTTCTAAAGTTGGCATTTGTGATACTGATTTATTAGATATGATTAATAAAACAGAGAAATATATAGGTCGTGGTATATACCACTTATTCGACTACCAGATATTCTATAAATCCATGGTAGACGTAATTGCTAATTTCGGACTAAACTACATTGTATAGAATGGCACTCCTAGAATCTCTAGCTGAGAATTTTTATGTTTCACGTGAAACAATTATAAATATAATAAATATATTAAAAATTATAAATTATTTAGAAGAAAGATAAATTAGCAAGACTGTGATATCAGCAGGACTCACTCCGGAAATTCTCGAAGCCTGTCCAATGTTATCCGGTCTGATTTTGTTTAGTTTCTCAATAGCTTCTAATCTTAGATTTTTTATATCTGAATAATTAATGTTTTCCGGAATTTTTTTGCTCTCGAGCTTACGCATCTCGTTAATCTGCCGATTTTGCCTCTGAATATACCCCTCGTACTTGATTTCTATTTCGACTTTCTCGAAAACAGAATTATTAAGCTTGGGTCTTGTAATATCAAATTCTTCAAAATCACTATATTTAATCTGTGGACGTTTTAATAAATCACAGATTTTAATTCCGGTATTAATTTCAGATGTTTCACGTGAAACAAGTATTTGATTTAATTTCTCGCACGGTTTTATAATAGTATTTCTCACACGTTTTAATTCTTGGTTTTTGAGCTCAAGATTCTTTTGAAATTCTTCAAATCTTGTATTATTTATTAGCCCAATTTCATGCCCTATGGGGGTTAATCTCTCGTCGGCGTTATCTTGTCTTAAAATCAATCTGTATTCAGAGCGCGATGTCATCATTCTGTACGGATCTTCGACGCCTTTTGCCACGAGATCATCTATAAGTGTGCCGATATACGAAGAGCCGCGGTCTAAAATCAGCGGAGATTTGTTTTTGAGCTTCAGTGCAGCGTTTATCCCAGCGATAAGTCCCTGAGCTGCAGCTTCTTCGTAGCCGGAGCTGCCGTTAAATTGACCCGCGCCGTATAAACCCTTGTGATTTTTGAATTCAAGAGTCGAATCGAGCTGCGTAGGGTCTATAATATCATATTCTATGGCATACGCGGGACGCATTATTTCAACTTGCTCTAACCCTGGTATAGATCTATATAATTTAACTTGGACATCTTCGGGTAACGAAGTCGAAACCCCTTGCAAGTACATTTCTTGAGTGTTCAATCCGCAGGGCTCTATAAACACTTGATGACGTTCTTTGTCAGCAAATCTCATAATCTTGTCTTCGATGCTCGGGCAATATCTAGGTCCAACGCCGTGAATCTGACCGGAGTACATAGGAGCTCTGTGAATGTTATCGAGTATAATTTTTTTAGTATTTTGATTTGTCCAAGTAATATGACACGAAATTTTGT
>JAFQKZ010000150.1 GCA_017414725.1 Clostridia bacterium | reverse complement strand
TTTTTTATTTCCATATATGCGACTTTGCCTTGAAATTTTCAAAAATTTCCCCAATCTATAATTTTATTGAAATTTTTTTCAAATATTTATAATATAATAACACGTACTAAAACTCAGAGGTAAACTATAATGTTTTGTATAGCGATTGATGGGCCGGCGGGAAGCGGCAAAAGCACAATTTCGAAGATGTTGGCAAAAGAACTAAACTTTACGAATATAGATACAGGAGCCCTGTATAGAGCTATTGCTTATTATTTCTCGCGGGAAAATATTGATCCAAATACAATAAATATAGAAAACGAACTAGAACATATCAAAATAGATGTACATAACGAAAATTTCGAGCAACAAATTTTTTTGAACGATGTTAATATAACTGATAAAATTCGAACTGAAAAAATTTCGAAATTGGCGTCGGAGTGCTCAAAAAATATACTTGTCAGAGAATACTTGTTAGGTTTGCAGCGTGATTTGGCACGAAAATCCAATACTGTAATCGACGGCAGAGATATCGGAACTGTTGTTGTGCCGAACGCAGATGTAAAGATATTTCTTACTGCGTCTCCTGAAACGCGAGCCAAAAGACGATATCTTGAGTTAAAATTAAAAGACCCTAACGTAAACTACGAAGATATACTAAAAGATATAAAAAATAGAGATACCCAGGATATGAATAGGGAGTTAAGTCCGTTAAAGATCACTCCGGATTATATCAAAGTTGACAATACTGAGTACAATTTAGAAGAAACTATAAAAATAATGTTAGATGTAATCAAAAGGAGTATTGAAATTTGAGGTTTAACAAGAGTATTTACAATTTTTTTGTTGTTGTATTAAGAATATTCATGAAAATATTTTTTCCATATGAAGTGTCAGGACAAGAAAATATTGAAGATTTAGAGTCCGGATGTATAATTTGTTGCAATCACTTATCTGTTTTTGATCCCATTTTTCTAATGATTTCATGTCCAAATGATATATTTTTCATGGCCAAACAGGAACTTTTTGAAAATAAATTTATTGGACATATTTTAAGTTTGCTGGGAGTTTTTCCTGTTAATCGCGGAAAAGGCGATAGTAGCGCTATAAATCATGCTGTAAATTTGGTAAAATCGAAAAAAAATTTAGGAATATTTATAGAGGGAACGCGCTCGAAAACTGGAGAGTTTTTACGTCCAAAATCCGGAGCGTCCGTGGTAGCGCTGCAGACGAATGCCAATATTTTGCCGGTTTGCATAACGGGTAGTGCATCTAAAAACAAAATTAAGATTTTCAAAAAAACGTACATTAATTATGGACAGATTATAAAATTTTCTGATATAGATCTAAGTGATTACGAGGCAAAAAAGCACAAAATTATCCGTGATTTAACTCAAAAAATCATGAATGATATACAAAATTTAAGACTCGAGAAAGGTCGTATAAAATAAAATGGAAGTTATTGTATCTGAATATGCAGGATTTTGTTCCGGAGCTAAGCGTGCAGTTGACTGTGTAGAAAACGCTCTCAAAGACACTCGAAAAGTCGTGACACTAGGCGAAATTATACACAACACGCAGGTGGTTGATGATCTAAAACTACGCGGTGTAAACATAATTTATTCGCTAACGGACTTAAGCGAAAAACTGAATTATATGTTCAAAGAGGTCACAGTCGTGACGCGATCCCACGGCATTACCGAATCTATAGAATCAGATTTAAAAAACAATAGAATCAGATACATAGACGCTACGTGTCCATTTGTGAAAAAGACACATACTATAGTCCAATACAAAGTAAAACATCGTGACTTTTTGCTAGTTTTAGGGACCAAAATGCATCCTGAAGTTGAAGGCATTTCTAGCAGATTTAAAAATAAATGTTTTGTGTTTAGGAATTTGCAGGAATTGGAAGAAATTTACAATTCCAATCAAGAATTATTTGACACCAAAAAAGGGGCATTAGTAGCACAAACGACATATTTGATAGAAGAATGGCAAAAAATTGTTGAATATATAGAAAAAAAGTTTGAAAATATTGCTATATTTGATACAATTTGCAAAGTTACCGACGAGCGCCAAAAGAGTACGGAAGAAATTGCAAAGAAAGCCGATTTCATGGTAGTTGTGGGCAGCCATCAGAGTTCAAACACACTAAAACTTGTAGAAATTTGTAACAAACATACCACAACTCTTTTGGTGGGATCGTGGGAAGACTTGCAAAAAATTGATAATTTAACGCAATTTAATGTTATCGGAATTACAGCCGGATCTTCAACGCCAATCGAAGAAGTTCGTCGAGTTCAGAATTACTTAATTTCGTTATCAAAAAACAATATTTAATCTTGTGAATTTTTGGCGACATTTTTAATTAAAACCAGCGGTGTAAGTTCATCAGACTGCCCCGCTGGGTTGTCTTTTATAAGAGAGCACAAAAAATCATCAGAAAAATTATTTAATTTGTGAGTTTTTCCTAAAATTTCGACTCCAAAATCATTTGCATCAACTATCATAGACTTTATTTTGAATTTATTTTCAATTTCATCGCAGACTTTATCAGGATTTTTGGGATTAAGCAGCGCTAAATTATGATACAAATCGAACGAAGAATTCATATAAAAGCCATCGATACCACTAATTTCATGTCCAGCAATTTTATAAAAAACGCCTTTAATTCCGAAAATTTTTGTAACAACTGAACAAAAACACGCAAATAAAATTCTTGGCAAACCTGCGAGATTTATAGCTAATTGTAATTTATAAGGCTCGTCCATCGCAATACCATGGCTATTAGATGAGGCAAATTTAGACAAAAACTTAGCCCAAAATCCTAATTTTACGTCATTTTTGCTAACAGTATTGTTCTGACACATCGAAATAATTTTTTCGCTAATAGACAAAACATCCCCATTCTCATAAAACGGAACAACATATTTTTCCATAATATCAAGATACGATTCGTTTTGGCTAATAAAGTGAGTCTGGATAGCGATTCTGTCAAACTCGCATTCAGGAGTCACTTCAATTTTCTCGCGAGTAAAATAAGTAACACCATTTTTTTCGTTTTTAGTATCCGGATTGTTGCGAAATCCCATATTTTTATAATCTCCTATATATTTAAATTTAATTATTTTTTAAAAGCTCGAACATTTTTGTTTTGTAAGATTCAACGCCAGGTTGATTAAACGGATCAACTTTTAGCAAATGTGCTGAAATCGCACATGCTTTTTCAAAGAAATATATCAAATATCCCAAATTACATTCGTCAATTTCATCTATTTCTATATTAATAACCGGTGTATTTGCATGCGAATGAGCGTAAACAGTAGCCTGAAAAGCTTGAGAATTCACATACTCTATATTTTTCCCAGCTAAATAATTTAAATTATCTAAATTTTTGTTATCATACGGTAATTTTATGTTAAAATTTTGATTAATTTTTTTAAAACTAAGCATGGTTTCGAAAAAAATAGGCGTCCCATCTTGAACAAATTGTCCCATCGAATGCAAATCCGTCGAGTAAATCAAAGAACTGGGAAAAATTCCTTTTTTGTTTTTACCCTCACTTTCACCAAAAAGCTGTTTCCACCATTCGAACAAATATTTTAATCTCGGCTCAAATCCGGCAATTATCTCTATTTTTTTGTTTTTATTGCACAAAATATTTCGTATGATTGCGTATTTATAGCATATGTTATCTAAATTCATAAAATCTTGTCGCGCTTTTATGGCACCCTGCAAAATTTTTTTTATGTCAATTCCCAATATACTCAACGGAACAAGTCCAACGTTAGTCAATATAGAATATCTTCCGCCAATGTTTTCAGGTATATCAAAAACTTTGTAATTTTCTGACAAACATATTTCGTGTAAATTGTTGTTATTTGTGCTAGTTGTACAAAAAATACGTTCACGAGATTCGCTTTTGCCGTACTTTTCTTCCATAAATTTCCTGAAAATTCTAAACGCCATCATACATTCAATTGTACTGCCGGACTTTGAAATTATATTAATACATATATCTTTGCTTTCGCATATTCTTAATATGTTATTAATATAACCTTCGCTCATGTTGTTCCCAACAAAAAAAACTTCCGGCTTGTTAAAGTAATTATAATGACAAGACTTCAAAAATTCGAGAGCAGCACGGATGCCCAAATACGAGCCTCCAATACCGGTTATTATTAATATATCACATTTTTTTGATATAATTTCAGAAAAATTTTGTATGTTTTTTATATCATGATCTGTTATTTGTGCCGGAAAATCTAGCCAACCGCGTTTATCAGTATAACAGTAATCTTTTGAATGTAATAAATCATGTGCATCTTTAATCTTTTGACTATAACTCACAAAATCTTTTTCTGATATTACGTTTTCTATATGCCGGGTGTTCAGATTAATAATAAAAATCTCTCCAAAAATAAATTACTTGATGTTACTCAAGTAATTCACGATTTGCTTTATTTATTTTATCATGCTGGCAACTTCATCAGCAAAATTGTCTTCTTTTTTCTCTATGCCCTGTCCACGTTCGAACCTTACAAATTTCGTGATTTTTATATCTGTGCCGAGCTCTTTGGAAATCTTCTGAGTATATTGATTAATATTAATATCGTTATCTTTCACAAAAACTTGCTCTAGCAAACATACTTCTTTGTAATATTTGTTGATCCGACCGTTTACGATCTTCTCAGCGATATCTGCCGGTTTACCATCATTTATAATTTGTTCTTTGAGAATCTTTCTCTCATGCTCAACAACTTCCGGTGGAACGTCTTGAATCCCTAAGAAAAACGGATTTACAGCAGCTATCTGCATCGCAACGTCTTTTGCGTATTCTTTAAATCTATCGCCGGAAATAACTGATCTGTCAGAAACATCAAAATTTACCAAAACCCCGATTTTTCCGCCTGCATGCACGTAACTACTTACGGTTCCTTCGTATCTTTCGAATCTTCTGATTTTGATATTCTCGCCGATTGTCAAGATTTTTTCTTGCAAAACACTCTCAATAGTCTGATTATTTACTGTGATTTTTAACAAATCTTCAACTGTAGCAGGATTTTGAGTCATAACAGTATCTGCACATAATTTCACGAATTCTTGGAACTCAGAATTTTTAGCAACAAAATCAGTTTCAGAATTAACTTCAATAGCAACTCCTACGCTATTATCGTCGTTCGTATACGCCATGGAAAGCCCTTCAGCTGCAATTCTGGAAGATTTTTTTGTTGCGGCCGCGAGTCCTTTTTCTCTCAGAAAATCAATTGCGGCGTTCATATCTCCATTAGATTCGGTCAGAGCCTTTTTGCAGTCCATCATGCCACAGCCGGTTTTTTCGCGCAAATCTTTTACATCTTGAGCAGTAAAACTCATCATTATTCCTCCATAATTTTATATATTTTGCTCTGTTTCGGCAGCATTTAAAATTTCGGTTTCTAACTCTTGTTTTACTTCGCTCGAGAGCATTTCCGCTAAACTATCAGAATACTCAGAACCTTCACCGGATGATACGTCTCCTTCGCGACCTTCTATGATCGCATCTGCCATAGTTGCACAGAGTAATTTAACGGATCTGATCGCGTCGTCGTTTCCGGGAATTACATAATCAATAGGATCCGGGTCGCAGTTTGTATCTACAATGGCGACTACAGGTATATTTAATTTGTTCGCTTCAGCTACAGCGATTTTTTCTTTTTTCGGATCTATTACGAATAACGCGCCGGGCAACTCAGTCATTTCTTTGATTCCGCCCAAAAATTTCTCTAATTTTGCGATTTCGTTCTGTAATTTAGCAACTTCTTTTTTTGGCAATAAATTAAAAGTACCATCGGTTTCCATTGCTTTTAATTGATGCAAACGAGAAATTCTTCTTCTTATGGTGGCAAAGTTTGTCAACGTTCCGCCCAACCATCTTGCGTTTACATAACATGCACCTGCTCTGATTGCTTCGGATTTCACGCTCTCAGATGCTTGTTTCTTGGTTCCTACAAATAAAATACGTTTGCCTTGTTCAGCTACTTCCTTGACGAATTTATACGCAAGGTCTACTTTTCTTGTAGCTTTTTGGAGATCAACAATGTGAATTCCGTTTCTTTGCGTAAAAATATACTTCGCCATTTTAGGATTCCAACGACGTGTTTGATGTCCGAAATGAACACCGGCTTCCAAAAGCTGTTTCATTGATACAACTGGCATGAGATTTCCTCCTTGGTTTTTCCCTCCGCTGATTTTAAATATAAAATTATACAACCGTCGAGTACTGTAATCAGCGTGTGTAATTAAAATTTAATATATTTTTCACATACTCGAATTCTAAAATTTTATCATATGTATAAAATTATATCAATTACAAAAACTCGTTTTTACTAAAATTTAATTCAAGTTTTATTTATAATTAATATATAATATTTAGATTTTATTAAAAAATTAGCACTTGACTATTAATTGATATATAAATATAATTTATTATGTGACTATAAATCACATATTTTTATTTTAGTTTTAATTTTAAGGAGCGTAAATTCATGAATAGTCAAGGTGTTATGTTGAATATCAAACGGTTGTTGAGAACTCTGGGCGTACCCGTAAACCTAGCCGGTTACGAATATATTGCGGAGTCGATAAATTTTATGTTAAACACTAAAAAAATTCTTTCTATGTCTGAGATATATGAGAAAGTTTCGAAAATATATAACGTTAATACTGAATCTGTCGAGGTTTCTATCAGACATGCCGTGAAAAAATCTGTTTCTTATAATAATAATATTAGGCAAATTTTAGGAATACATGAAAAACAAGCTATTAGTAACTCTATATTTTTGAGTACAGTTAAAGAGTTTGTTAGAGAAGAGTATTATTTGTCTAAAAAATAATTTATTTCGTGTTGCTCCAGATTTCTGAAAGTTCCGGGTTTTAAATTTCCGAGCTTTAAATTACCAATAGAAATTCTTTTTAATCTTGTAACTTCAAGATTTACAAGTTCACACATTTTTCTGATCTGTCTGTTTAGACCCTGTGAGATTTTAATTTCAAGAACACTTCTATTAATTGAGCTTTCTAAAATTTTAATTTCCGGGGGGTTTATTTTTTGTCCGTCTATCTCTTTTATTAATAATAAATTATTAACTTGAATATCTGTAATCTCGGAATTTACTGTAACTCTGTAAGTCTTTGTTTATTTGATGGGTGCATGATAATATTCGCAAAATTTCCATCGTTAGTTATTAATAAAATTCCTTCTGAATTTTTATCTAGTCTTCCTACGGGATAAACTCGTTCTGTAATTTTATTATTTATTAAATCTAAAACGCATTTTCTTTCGAGTTCATCATGCACAGTCGTAACATAGCCCCTTGGCTTGTACATCATAATATAAATTTTATTGTTACTTAAAAAAATTTTATTATTATTCACAGTAACGTGATCTTTAACAGAAACCCGAGCGCCTAAATTTGCTATGTGACCGTTAATTTTCACTTTTTTCTGAGATATTAATTCCTGGCATTTTCTTCTTGAGCCTAACCCAGCCATTGCCATATATTTCTGCAAAACTATATTATTATTACTATTATTTTTATTTATATTACTCATATATTTCTCCAAAATTATTTAATTTGAATTTTTTATTTTTGATTGAGATCTTGGGTATTCTCCGGGAGTACTTTTAATTTTTCTTGTAATAATCACAGTTCGTGTTCCTTTGTTTAACGGCAATTCAAGATTACAAACTTTTTCGAGAGCTCCACCAAGAACTTTAATTTGACTTTGAGAGTTTTCTATTTCGTCAGATATATTCGGGCCTTTGAGAGCTAAGAACATACCTGAGATTTTAATATACGGCAAACAGTACTCTGCCAAAATATTTAACGGCGCAACAGCTCGGGATAGTACTATATTATATTTTTCTCGATAATTTTTGTTTTTACCCAAAATCTCGGCACGATCGTGAATTACTTCAGCCTGTAAATTAATTTTCTCTAAAATATTATTCAAAAAAACAGTTCTTTTATGTAAACTATCCAGTAAAGTAATATTAATATCAGGACACAAAATCTTAACAGGGATACCCGGGAAACCTGCTCCCGTGCCAATATCTATAATTTTTAAATTATTATTATTTTCAAAATTATCAAAATAATTAGTAATAATTATACTGTCCAGAAAGTGTTTTATAATTATATCTTCGGGATTTTTTATAGCTGTCAAATTAGTATGTGAGTTATATTCCAATAAATAATTCATGTATATTTCGAATTTTTCTAGCTGTTCTTTTGACAAATTTATACCGAAAATTTTAGCTGTCTTTTGTAATAATTCCAATATTTTTCTCCTTAATTATATTTTAATTTTTAATATTATTTTTTCTGTAATTTAAATAATTTTCGAGTATAATAACTGCACTTACAGTGTCTATAATATTTTTTCGTTTTTGACCACGTATATTTACTTGATTTAAATAATTAATAGCACTCACGGTACTTAATCTTTCGTCCCACAAAACTATTTCTATTTTAATATTTTTCGAATTTAATTTATATTCTAATATATTTTTAAATTTATGTACTCTTTCGGCGCTTTCTCCCGCACTTCCATTCATATTTAACGGTAATCCTATGACTAACATTTTCGTATCAGTTTCTATAATTTTATTAATTATTATATTAGACAAGATATTTAAATTTTTATTGTGTACGGTTTCTATGGGGCTTGTTATTAACTCAAGTTCGTCGCATATAGCCAGCCCCGTTCTTACCAAACCCAAATCTACAGACATGATTTTCATATTATTTTATTAAATTTTTTAAGTTATTCAAAGAATTATTAAATATATTTTTCGCTGTGATTTTTAAATTATTCTGTAAATTAATATAATCACTGTCAGAACAATTTATAGCTCTTTCAAGACTTTCAAGTAAATTATTATTTTCGTATATTATAGAATTATTTTTATCAAATTTATAAAATTCAGCGAAATCATTAGATATTATCACAGGAGTATTAAATCCGTAAGATAACTGAACGTTTCCGGAACTTTTTATAGTTTTATATTTCAAATGAGCTTCAATATTGCTGTCCAGCAACATTAATATAAAATCAGATTTAATAACTTCGTCGTACATTTCTCTGTAATTTAAATAGCCCTTGATATCAAATTTATCGCGAATATCTTCAGGAATCATATTAATATCTGTATTATACCCAATTACAGTTACGACAAAATCTTTATTTTTATTTTTTAATTCTCTAATAGAATTCATGAGCAAATCATAATTTCTATACGCAGGGTTCATGTTTCCTATTACCATGAAATTCGTACGAGAATTCTTATGTTTTACATCAAAATCTCCAAAATAATGCGGATTTACTTGCCTGTTTTCAACTATGTTCGCTAAATATACTAATTTATCTTCAGATTCTATTCTCTTTAAATTATTATTATTTTTTATTAAGTCTGTATCGTGCATCACGTAAATAATTTGTGACAAATCTAATAATCCGAGATTCTTCTCAAGCTCAGAACCATACAAAGTATTCGCAAATATATGTTTGTATTTTTTTATTTTCTTAGATAATAATCTTGCATAATTCTCAAACTGTTCTTTTGATTCTATTTCAAATATATTAATTTTATTTTTTGGTTCGAAATAGTCAAAACTGTTAGCAAAATCTTTCAGTATTAAAATATCTACGTCATAACCCAGTTCAGTATAATATTTTGCGAAACCCGGCATGCACTCATGATGATAAGTATTAAACTCTACTAATAAAACTTTATTATTATTTATTTCATGATTAACAAAATTTTTGATATTCTCACTAACAGATTCGTCAATTATTATATTATTATCTTGATGTTGTGATTGAACTTTTGTAAAAATCCAGTACCCAAAAAATAATAAAATCATAATTATAAGAATAGATATTAAACTTTTGCTATTGTTTTTTCTCGAAATATTAATAATAATCACTCTCTATAAATTTAAAATCTTAAAATTCTTGTTTTATTGTACGCGAAAATAATCTGGATATACTCTCTTCAGGCGTGATTTTGCCCGAAATAATATCACATACAGCTTCGCATATAGGCATATCTATATTATTTTCTTTTCCCAGTTTTACTAGAGCATATGAAGTCATGACACCTTCAGCCAGATTATCAAATTTTTGTTTATTTGAGTTCGATATTAATTTACCGAATTTGTAATTATTACTGTACTCAGAAAACAGAGTTGCTTGATAATCTCCCAGATGAGCAAGCCCGTAAGCTGATAATTCATGGCCGCCGAGAACTTTGATTAATCTTGAAATTTCACGAGTTCCACGAGACATCAGAGCACCTTTTAAGCACTCTTTATTTATACCGTCAAGTATACCTGCTGCGATCCCCATTACGTTTTTTGCTGCCGCTCCGATTTCAGTACCGATCAAATCCCGACCGTAATAAAATCTTATCAAATCACTGGAAAAATTTTCGATTAAATATTCCGTGAGATTATTATTATCTGAGTCAATTACCATGCAATTTGGAATATTATTTACAAAATCTTGCACGTGACCCGGTCCGACCCATACGGCAACTTTAATTAAATCTCCCAGTATCTCATACATGATTTCGCTTAGCCTTTTGCCTGTATTTTCTTCAATACCCTTCATGCACAAAACAAAAATCTTATTTTTTAAATCTAAATTTTTGATATTTTCTAAAAAACTTCTTAATGCCTGAGAACTTATCGAAACCAATATAATTTCAGAAAACTCCAAAGCTTTTTTTATGTCACTTGTTAATTCTATTTTTTCATCTAATTCTAAAAAACTATTTTTTCTATTTAATTTTAATTCTTGAAATTTTTCGGAGCTTTCGCGTCCCCATAATATTATATTATGTCCGATTTTATTTAAATACCATGCCATAAAACTGCCCCAACGGCCGCAACCAAGTACTGTTATATTCATGCTATTTACCTCGAATTTATATAATTATATACACAAAAGTGGAGCTACCGGGCGGACTCGAACCGCCGACCTGCTGATTACGAATCAGCTGCTCTACCAACTGAGCTACGGTAGCACCCATCTCTAAATAATATATAAGTACCCGAAAATAAAGTCAAATTTACTTTGCGAGTTTTTTGATATACTTAGAACCTGTTTAGGAACTGAGGAGTAAAATACGGATGAAAGCAAGAGAAACCATTTGAAAAGGATTATGGATAAGTCTTTCACAATTTTTTGAGAGACGCCGACAATTATCAATCCAAGCGAAAGAACGTTCAACAACCCAGCGTTTGGGAATAACAGCAAACTTATGAAGTTCATTACGTTTAACGACTTCAACATCAGCAGAAGAAATATTTTTAAGGTAAAACCGCACAGAAGGGAAAGAAAAACAGAAGGAGAAATGATAAGATAAAGGTATGATAAAACAAATAACCTTAAGTGAGCTAAGCGATGAGCTAGCACAGAGAAAAACAAAGAAAAAAGAATTACTAAATCGGATAGAC
>JAFQKZ010000021.1 GCA_017414725.1 Clostridia bacterium | reverse complement strand
CTTAGTATCTTGACTCGTTATCGCCGCCGCTATAACCGTCGGACTATGTTTATTCCCTAGGTCATTTTGCACTATCAATACAGGCCTCACCCCGCCCTGCTCCGAGCCCACCACCGGACTTAAATCTGCGTAAAAAATATCTCCGCGTTTTATCTCCATAATAAAAAACCTCGCCAGTTTCGTGATATATATCACTATTCTTGGCAAGATTTTTAGTTTTTAAACAAGTTTAAAATTTTAAATACTAATTTTGTTGAATTATAAATCGGCGGTCGTTAATGTAGCGTCACCCGAAATGCGTCCAATCCAAGATATTTCTTCGTCCCAATTATTGATACAGTCCAAAATTCGCTGGGTACTTAATTTTGTACAAAGAGAAACCATTTCTCCGACAAAATTATATTGGGTATTTGTATCTGGCTCAACAGCAAAAATCAAAGTTTTCCCCAAAGCTTCTAGGTCATGATTCCATGACTTCCAATCGCATTCTGGTAGTTGATTTTCGTCTGCAAAAGTTTGAAATCTACTCTGTATTTTCCCAACTACAAAATCTTTTGCGTGAGCAGGATTATCTAACGGATGTCTATCATGCCAAGCTCGAATCAATTGTAAATTAGCTAAAGCAGCTTGATTACCAACAAGTTGATTTGCTATAAGAGCGTAATATCGATCCTCCAACGCACTAATTACATTAACCACACCGCTAAAACAAAAACTTAATGCAAAAACAACCGCCACTAAAGATTTTTTGAGTTTTTTGAAATTCATCAAAAACCCCTCCATAAAAAATATTTATTACGATAATCATACCATATACAAATTTATTGTATAGCTATATGTAATTAAAAGTTTTTTGAAAATTTTGCGTGAATTTGTACAAAATATCTATGTCTTTTATCTCCATAATAAAAAACCTCGCCAGTTTCGTGATATATATCTTTTCTTATAAAGTTTGTTATTTTTGCAAAAAACTTGCTTATATTTTTCTCTATCTTTCTTTTTAACTTTTCTTTATCTTTTGTGTTTTCAACTCACTGTATATTACTCTTTTTTTCGCATATTATCTATCTCACGAATATAATAAATATAAAAATATTTTGATAAAAACAGGAGATAATTAAATGTTGCCTCAGATTTATAATACTGCTTCTTTGACTTTTGAGTATGGCTCGGAAAAAGGCTACGCGTCTTCAAATATGACAACCAGTACGCTCGAAGAAATCATAAATATATCTAAAATTACACTGGACAAAACTTATAACGAAAATAGTGAAATAATTTCAATAATTACTGTCAATAATAATAATACAGACATGATAAGAGATCTTAAAATTATCGATAATCTTGGTACTTATGTGTTTAATCAAGGTTTTTTTGATAAAAAATTGACACCTCTTAATTATGTAGGTCCATCTTTTCTATATACAGGAGGTAATTTTAGTTCCCAAATAGAACCTATAATTAATACAGATAAACTTATTTTTAACATCAATAATATACCTGCTAAATCCAATATTAACATTATATACCGGATTTCGACTAACGAATATGCACCGCTTGATACAAAATCAAAAATAACGAGTATTACAACCCTGGAATCAAATATTTTAACAAAAAATTTGAGCACTTCCACTGATATTACTGTTAAAGAACATGCGGATTTAAGTATTGTCAAAAACATGACGCCAAACACTATTATTCCAGGCGAACAAGTAACTTATAATTTTAGCTTATATAATTACGGAAATATAGAAGCTAAAAACGTGATTTTAAGCGATAAATTTATGCCCGAACCCCAAAACATAAACATATATATTAATTCCAGCCAATTAATAAAAAATGATTTTTCGTATATTAACGGGATGCTTGTGATTCCTGCCGAAACCTCGAATTTAAATATTACTGTTCCGCCCGCAAAATTTACACAAGATAATTCCGGGATAATTAGCGTTGAACCCGGCATTACAAATATTTCGGTGACCGGAAAAATACTAAAATATTAAGATATCCAAAATTCGTTAATATACACAAAAAATATCGAAAAATATATAAAAAAGTCGATTGTTAAATTTCTGTGTTAATTATGACAAAAATATTCAACTTTTGAAATATATATAGTAAAAATGTACAAGCGTATCCCTCGGGAATACGCCCCCCACTTATAAATATTTAACAATTTATGATAAAAATTGATAAAAAATATTGACATGTCTTTCCGATATATATATAATTCTAAGTACAAACGCAGTAGCGAATATGTATATAAATCGCATGAAAACCTAAATAATTTGTTTAATTTTTAGATGCCCGAGTAGCTTAGTATAGTAGAGCGTTGTAGATTTTCAGAGGTGTCGGTGCGAACCCGTCCTAGGGCAGAAATCCAAATTTTTTCATAATATAAAGCGAGGTATTTTCTCAATGTACGAGGATAAAACTTTAATTTGCAAGGACTGCGGTTCAGAATTTATTTTTACTGCGGGCGAGCAAGAATTTTATGCTGAGCAAGGTTTTGAAAACGAACCAAAAAGATGCAAAGCATGCCGTGATGCCAGAAAAGCCGTCGATTACAAACGTCAGATGTTTACAACTGTCTGCGATGCTTGTTCTGAAACAGCCACTGTTCCTTTTGAGCCATCAGGAGATAGACCGGTTTATTGCAGTGCATGTTTCGAAGAAATTAATAACGCAAAAGTTAATGGCGAAGATGTCGACGAAGTTATTGCTCGCATTAAACAACGTGCTGAACAGAAAAGATTACAACAGGAACTTATGTCTCAGCAGTTAGAGCCTCAGTCTATGACAGCAAACATTTCAAATGTCCCGGTAACTGCTGGAAGAGAAATATAATATAACTATGTTACGGTCAAAAAAACCGTAGCTATTTTATATAATATAAACAAAAAAACCACGCGAATTTTAGGCGTGATTTTTATTTATATCATTTTAGTTTAAAACGCTCTTCCGAACAAACTCTCTGAATTTATCTTAAAACCCAACAAATTCTTAACAGTATTCTCTCGTATAGTATCGACCATGATATTAAACATATCGAAACCTTCAACTCTATACTCAACGACAGGGTCTTTCTGACCATAAGATCTTAAGCTGATCCCCTGTTTTAGTTCTTCCATGGCGTCAATATGGTCCATCCACTGCTCATCAACAACTGTTAATAACACATGTCTTTCGAGCTCTCGTACCATTTCTTCACCAAAAGTCTCTTCATGATTCTGATAAGACTCAAGGGATTTGCTTTTTATCAAATCTAGAATTTCCTGATACGACATATTTAAATTATTTTCAGAATCGTAATTTAAATCTTCAGGTGTCAATATCCAACCTAAATAGTAACTTTTAAGGCCTTCAATGTTCCATTCGGATTCAGGCAAAATTGGATTAATATACCTGGAAACGACTTTCTCAGCGACTTCGGTAATCATATTAGTTATTTGCTCTTTCAGGTTTTCACCGTCCAGAACTTGATCACGCTGAGCATATATTATCTCGCGTTGGCGACTCAAAACATCATCATACTGCAAGACATTTTTACGAATAGCAAAATGATGTCCTTCAATTTTTTTCTGAGCGGATTCAATAGATTTTGTCAACATTTTTGCTTCCAACGGGGTGTCGTCATCAAGTTTCAATATAGACATGACGCGTTTCATGCGATCGCCGCCGAAAATTCGCATAAGATCATCTTCCAGAGACAAATAAAACCTAGATTTACCCGGGTCTCCTTGACGTCCGGCACGGCCACGAAGCTGATTATCGATACGTCTGGTTTCATGTCTTTCGGTACCTATTACATATAGTCCACCAAGAGATTTAACTTCTTCGCTATCGCCTTTTAGATCTTCTTTGAACTTAGCTTTAAGAGTTTTATATTTTTCACGAGCTTCAAGAATTTTTTCATCATCGGTATCAGCAAAGCTATCAACCTCAGCCATAAGCTCATCGTTATAACCAAGCTTTTTCATTTCAGCTTTGGCCATAAACTCAGGGTTTCCACCCAAGACTATATCTGTACCTCTTCCGGCCATATTTGTAGCGATGGTAACAGCACCTTTTTTACCGGCCTGAGCAACGATTTCAGCTTCTTTTTCATGGTATTTAGCATTAAGTACAGTATGCTTCACGTTTTTAGCATCCAACATAACACTCAATAACTCAGATTTCTCGATTGAGACGGTACCAACCAGCACGGGCTGCCCTTTTTTATTGCTTTCGATAATATCTTCGACAATCGCCGCAAATTTAGCCTTTTGGGTAGCATATACCACATCCGGCAAATCCTCACGAATTTTAGGTTTATTAGTCGGGACCTCGACTATATCCAATTTATAAATTTCTCTAAATTCTTCTTCTTCGGTTTTTGCAGTTCCGGTCATTCCCGACAATTTGTTGTACAATCTAAAATAATTCTGGAAAGTTATTGAGGCCAGAGTTTTAGACTCTTTTTCAATCTTTACGTTTTCTTTTGCTTCAATTGCCTGATGCAAGCCATCGTTATATCTACGACCGATCATTATACGACCCGTAAATTCATCTACAATTAAAACCTCTCCGTCACGCACAACATAATCAATATCTCTCTGCATGACACCATGGGCTTTCAGAGCCTGATTAATATGATGCTGTAAAGTTGTATGTTCAGGGTCTGTCAAGTTTTCGACATGAAAATACTCTTCGGCTTTCTGAATACCAGATTGAGTCAAGTTTGCGGTTTTTGACTTTTCGTCTACAACATAATCATGATCTTTGAAAAGTTCTTCATTATCTTCTTTTGCATCAACTTCGGCAACTTTCAGCATAGTCAAAGTTTTAGCAAATTCATTGGCAATACCATAAAGTTCGGTAGACTTATCGCCCTCACCGGAAATAATCAAAGGAGTACGAGCTTCGTCAATCAATATACTGTCGACTTCGTCAACAATTGCAAAGTTATGTTCACGTTGAACTTTCTGGTTTTTGTCTTTGACCATGTTATCTCTCAAATAGTCAAAACCGAATTCATTATTCGTACCATAAGTTATATCAGCTCTATAAGCTTCCATACGTTTTTTATTATTAATTCCGGCGATTACCAGACCAACGCTTAAACCCAAAAACTTGTACAACTTACCCATTAATTCCGAGTCACGCTTAGCCAAATAATCATTTACAGTAACAATATGGACACCTTTGCCGGTCAAAGCATTCAAATATGCAGGCAGAGTCTCCACTAGAGTCTTTCCCTCACCGGTCATCATTTCGCTAATACGGCCTTGATGTAAAACGATACCGCCGATAATTTGCACCGGAAAATGGCGCATACCTAATACACGATCACCGGCTTCGCGGCACACAGCAAAAGCATCAGGTAAAATATCGTCTAAAGTTTCGCCATTTTTCAGTCTTTCTTTAAGAGCAATAGTCTGAGAAGAAAGTTCTTCGTCAGTCATATTTAAATACTTACCCTCTAGACCTAGGACTTTGTCAACGATTGGTTGTATACGTTTAAGTTCACGTTTGCTATAGTTTCCGAACATAGCTTTCAAAAAGCTCATTTACATGCACCCCTTTTGAACAAAAATTATGAATAAAATTATGCACTTGTATCAAGTCTATCTTAGAACGAAAAATAAATCTATAAAATTACCTAAAAATTTCAGTTTTTGACCGAAAAATAACTAAAATTTAAACTCGCAAAAAACATGAAATCACATAACACACAGTAATTATTGTAAATTTTTAGAATAAATTTGGGACGAATTCATGAAAAATACATAGTAAATTTATTTTGTCAACTTATTTATACTCAACAACAATTTTTCAATTTTTGATTCCAATTTTTCTTTCACTTCGCGGGCACCTTGAATTACTTTTTGAGGGGCTTTGGACATAAACTCCTGATTAGACAACCTAGCCCGAGCTTGATCTAACTGAGCACGAGAAACATCGAGTTCTTTCTGTAACTTTGCTAATTCTTGTGATTTATCAATTAAATTTTCAGTTGGGATGTATATTTTAGCATACTCGTTAACAGCGACGCTACACTCGCAGTCGAAACTCACACCAGGTTTAAGAACATGAATGCTTTCTATACAAGCTAATTTCTTTACTTCTTCACAGCAAGTTGCTAACACGTTACCAGCTTCTTGGTTGCCATATTCGACATAAATATCTACTTTTTTGTTACCTATATTTAATTCTCTTCGCAAATTTCGCACAGACTTTACAAAAGTCATTAAAATTTCTATTTCACGCTCTGCTTCTTCGTTTATGTACAAACTTTCAAATTTCGGGAACTTTTCTATTATAATCGCATCTTTTGAAGTGCTAAAACACTGCCATATTTTTTCTGTTACAAATGGCATAAACGGATGTAATAATTTCAAAATATTTTCTAAAACATAAATTAAAATGCAAATTTCATTTGATAATTTCGAGAATTCTATATACCAATCACAAAACTCATCCCATATAAAATTATATAATTTTTGAGCAGCGATCCCTAATTCAAATTTATCTAGATCGCATCTAATTTCTTGAATAATTTTGTGCAATCTGCTCAAAATCCAACGATCTGTTCTAGACATATTTTGAATTATATCTTTTGATATAGTTATTTTTTGATTACATTTTTTTTCAGATATTTTTAAATTAACGAATCTCGCGGCGTTCCATATTTTGTTTGCAAAATTTCTGCAAGATTCGACTTTTTCAGCATAAAAACGCATATCATTTCCGGGACTTGTTCCCAAAATTATAGAGAATCTTAGCGCGTCAGCACCGTATTTATCTATGATTTCCAGCGGATCCACGCCGTTTCCAAGCGATTTTGACATTTTTCGTCCTTGTGAATCACGCACTAAGCCATGTATTAAAACGTGCTCAAATGGCGGTTTTTTCATGATTTCCAATGACGAAAATATCATTTTTGCGACCCAGAAAAATATTATGTCATAGCCTGTAACCAGAACTTTTGTTGGGAAATATTCGCGCAATTCTTGTGTGTTTTCCGGCCACCCTAAGACCGAAAATGGCCACAATCCTGACGAAAACCACGTATCTAACGTATCATGTTCTATTAATAGCTTGTCAGAATTGCATTTTGTGCAATGTGTTATATTTTCTTCTTTTGATACGATTATTTCTCCACAATTTTCACAGTACCAAACCGGGATTCTGTGCCCCCACCATAATTGACGCGATATGCACCAATCCTTAATATTTTCCATCCAATGAAAAAATATCTTGTCAAATCTCTTAGGAACAAATTTAATTTCGTCGTTTTGCACAGAATTTATAGACATTTCTGCTAATTTTTTCATTTTCACAAACCATTGAGTTGAGATTCTCGGCTCAATAACTGTCGAACACCTATAACAAGTCCCTACATTATGCTTGAGTTCTTCTATTTTTAAAATATAGTTATTTTTCTGTAAATTTTCGACTATTTTTTTGCGAGCTTCGGTACGACTTAACCCGGAATACTCCCCACCAAGCTCGTTAATACAGGCTTTTTCGTCCATTATGTTCAAAATCGGCAAATTATGTCTTTGACCAACTTCAAAATCATTAAAATCATGCGCCGGAGTGATCTTCAAAACGCCGGTTCCAAGCTCGATATCTACGTAAGAATCTCCAATAATTGGAATTTTACGCCCAACAATTGGCACTATAACTTCTTGACCAATCAGATTTTTGTATCTCTCGTCGTCAGGGTTCACCGCAAGTGCAACGTCGCCAAACATGGTTTCGGGGCGAGTCGTAGCAACTATAATATTTTCTTCGCTGTTGATTAATTTGTATTTAATATAATAAAAACATCCAGGCTTCTCTTCGAAATTTACTTCTGAATCAGATATAGATGTAAGGCATTTTGGGCACCAATTTATTATCTTTTCTCCACGATAAATCATGTTTTTTTTGTATAAATTGACGAAAAACTCTTTTACGGCTTCTGTGCAACCTGAATCTAGCGTAAATCTTTCATGCTCCCAATCACATGAAACACCTAATTTTTTTAATTGTTTCTTAATATTGGAACCGTATTTTTCCTTCCATTCCCATGCTCGTTTTAAAAATTCATTACGCCCAAGTTGTTCTTTTGTTAAATTTTCTTTACGCAATTCTTCGATTATTTTGGCTTCAGTCGCTATCGAAGCATGGTCGGTCCCCGGCACCCACAACATCGAATAGCCGCACATACGTTTATATCTGGTTATTATGTCCTGAATTGTGTTGTCTAAGGCGTGTCCCATGTGCAAATTGCCGGTAATATTCGGTGGCGGCATCACTATTGTGTACTTTTCGCCAACTCCGGATGGCTTGAAATAATTATTCTCTTCCCAAAATTTGTAAATCTCGTCCTCTGTTTCCGTATGATTATAAGTTTTATCTAAATTTTCTTTCTCGCACATCCTAAATTCTCCTCTGAAATATACAAAATTTTAAAAACATAAAAATATAATTAAAATAAATTTATAATATTTTTTAAATCTTCTAGCCCCTCGCCTGTCTTTGAAGAAAAAAATATTTTCTTTATATTTTTATATTTTTCTAATTCTTCTTCTATTTTTAATTTTCTATTAATATATTCTGTTTTGTTTAATTTGTCAGATTTCGAGAAAATCATAGCAAAATTAAAGTTTTTTTTGTATAAATAATCTAACATTTGATGATCTTGCTCAGTCGCAGGATGCCGCATATCTAATATCTGAATTACCAATTTTATGTTTTTGCTTGTTTCTAAATACGTGTTTACAAGCTCTCCCCAACGCTCTTTTTCAGACTTCGAAACTTGTGCATATCCGTAGCCGGGCAAGTCCACAAATCTTATAGTGTCTACCTGAAATACGTTTAGATTTACCGTTTTCCCAGGTTTTGCGCTCACCCGTGCTATCGATTTTCTGTTCAGAATTTTGTTTATCAAAGACGACTTTCCGACATTTGACTTGCCGGAAAATACTATCTCAGGTATGCTTTTGTCAAAAATTTTAAATTGTTTTACATCTCCAACTGATGTTAAAAACTCAACTTTGTTAAAATTTATCATGTTTGGTGTTTTCTTTCTGTTATTTAAAAACTAATTTCCTGTGCGTTCTCTCTTAGGTTTGTTAACCAGTGCGTGCTCAAAAACTGTGTCTAAATTATCTGCCATGACAAAATTTATAGATTTCTTAACGATGTCGTCTATTTTGTCTAAATCACTTTCGTTATCGGCAGGAATTATCACGGTTTTGACGCCTTCTTTGTACGCTGCCATCGCTTTTTCTTTCAGACCGCCAATCGGCAAAACTTTACCTTTTAGCGTAACTTCCCCGGTCATCGCCACATTTTTGTACGCCGGATTTTTGCTTAACGCGGAAACCAAAGCTGTTGTCATTGTTACTCCGGCGGATGGTCCATCTTTCGGAACCGCTCCCTCAGGTGCGTGAATATGAATGTCCAGATCTTTGTAAAAATTCTGTCGTATTCCTAATCTTTTACAGTTGCTCCGTATGTAACTCACGGCTATCTGGGCGGATTCTTTCATGACGTCCCCCAGAGATCCAGTTACCTGAACTTTGCCTCGACCTTTCATGAGTGCAACTTCAATCGGTAACGATTCTCCGCCGACTGACGTCCAGGCTAATCCGTTCACTACGCCAATTTGATTCTCATCATGCACCTTTTCTTTTTTATATTTCTCCGGACCTAAAATATCTTTTAAGTTTTGCTCGTCAATTTTAATATTTTTGAGTTCCCCGGATACTATTTTTTTAGCCGTTTTGCGCATAACAGTAGCTATTTTCCGTTCTAACTCTCGAACTCCGGCTTCTTTTGTGTAACCCTCGATAATTCTCTTCAAAGACTCATCTGAAAAAACTATGTTTTTCTTAGTCAAACCATGCTTTTTAAGTTCTTTAGGTACCAAGTGCTCTTTGGCAATCATGAACTTTTCTTCATGCGTATAACTATACAAGTCTATTATTTCGAGTCTGTCATATAACGGTCCCGGTATAGAATTCTTGTCATTTGCGGTAGTTATAAACATAACTTTGCTCAAGTCAAACGGAACACCTAAATATCTATCATGAAACTCAGAATTCTGCTCAGGGTCCAAAACTTCTAACAACGCAGACGCCGGGTCTCCTTTATAATCTTTCGAAAGTTTATCAATTTCGTCTAGCAAAATCAACGGATTATTAGATTTTACTTGGCTCAAAGATGTCAAAATTCGTCCCGGTAGAGCCCCAACGTAGGTTTTTCTGTGACCTCTGATTTCGCTCTCGTCATTTACTCCGCCCAGCGAAATTCTTATAAATTTCTTGCCCATCGCTTTTGCAAGAGATCGCGCGATTGAAGTTTTCCCCACTCCCGGAGGTCCCGACAAACAAATTATTTGGCCTTTTGCGTCCGGTGCCAGCTTTCGAACAGCCAAAAATTCTAAAATACGCTCTTTCACGTCTTTCAGTCCATAGTGATTTTTGTCGAGTAATTTCTGAGCTTTCTCAATGTCTATAATATCTTTCGTAGATTTGTTCCATGGCAACGAAAAACATAAATCTAAAAAAGTTCTCTGGATATGAGCCTCAGGCGAGGACCCTGGGGTTTTTGCCAGAGTATTGCACTCTTTCTCAAGTATTTCCCGAGTTTCGTCAGGCAATGTGAGTTTCGCAAGCTTTGCTTTATACTCTTCGGCTTCGTTAACCGGGTCAGCTTCATCGCCAAGTTCTTGTGAAATTGCACGAATTTGCTCTTTTAGAAAATATTCTTTTTGGCTTTTATCTACATTTTCTTGAATTTTGTTTGCTATGTCATGTTCACATTTCAAAATTTCATTTTCTTCTGTTATAGCAATTATGACTTTGTGAAGTCTTGTCAAAGCATTTGTTTCTTCTAAAAATTTCTGTTTTTGTTCAAAGTCAATAGTAACGTTAGCTAAAATATAATCTGCGGCACGTGATAAACTTGTTTGCGCGAACATTGAGTCAGTAAGATCACTTGATACGCGCCCCGACAAGCCCAAGTATTCAGAAAAAACTTCCCGAGCTTTGCGTACCAACGCCATACTGAATGCATCAGGCTCAGGCTCTTTAGTCTCAATTTCTACTGCTTTGGCTTTCAAAAACTTCCGGGTATCTATAAACTCCGAAACACGTGCACGTGACACGCCCTCAGCTAAGATTCTTACTCCTTCGCCGGTTTGCTTCAGAATTTGCCGTACTTTTGAAATTACGCCAACCGTATAAATATCATTTACGCTAGGCGTATCGTCTTCGGGCTCTTTTTGCGATAATAACAGTATTTCGCCATTCTTTTTCATGCACTCTTCAATTGCTAATATCGAACTTTTTCGACCAACATCAAAGTGTAAAACTATCTCGGGAAACATTACAAATCCACGAAGCATTACTACAGGTAATATTTTTTCTTTTGTGTGTTTTTTCTCGGTATTTTCAGAAATATTTTTATCTAGATTTTCCATATTTATCAACTCCTTCGAGTCGCTTACGAAGCATCCGGACTTCTTTCAGTAGAATCACTTAGTTTGTCAGAGTCAATAGATATACATACCGGTGTTCTTAAATTATTTCTAACATATTCAGGCTCTTTCTCTTTTTCTATAACTTTCTCATTTATAATTACTTTCTCGATAGTATGATCCGACGGCACGTCAAACATAACTTTCTGCAAAGTTTCTTCGATTATAGATCTAAGTCCACGAGCGCCGATATTTCTTTTAATTGCTTTTTTTGCCACAGCTCTCAAAGCTGAATCTGTAAACTCCAAATCTACTTTGTCCATGTCAAATAATTTTTTATACTGCTTCACCAGCGAATTTTTAGGTTCTGCCAGAATTCTTACGAGTGCATCTTCGTCAAGTCCCTGCAAAGACGAAATTACAGGTAATCTACCAATTAATTCAGGTATTAATCCAAATTTAACTAGGTCTTTAGGTTCAGCTTGCTCCATCCAATTTGTTTCGTCTAGTTCTCTTCTTGATTTTACGTCTGCCCCAAAGCCCATTGCAGAAGTGTTTACTCGCTTTTCTATAATTTTGTCAAGGCCTTCAAACGCTCCGCCACATATAAATAATATATTCGAAGTGTTAACTTCAATAAATTCTTGTTGCGGGTGTTTTCTGCCACCTTTGGGAGGAACCGAAGAAACGGTCCCTTCTATAATCTTTAACAACGCCTGCTGAACTCCTTCTCCGCTTACATCACGTGTAATAGAAGGATTTTCAGATTTTCTGGCGATTTTGTCTATTTCATCTACGTAAATTATTCCGCGTTCCGCTTTTTCTATGTCAAAATTCGCGGCCTGTATTAATCTCAAAAGAATATTTTCAACGTCTTCACCTACGTATCCGGCTTCTGTTAAAGTTGTTGCGTCAGCGATTGCAAACGGAACATCTAAAATCTTAGCTAAAGTCTGAGCAAGCAAAGTCTTTCCAACGCCTGTCGGACCTAATAACAAAATATTACTTTTCTTTAATTCTACGTCACTAATACTATTATCTTTAGTATTTTTAGTATTTTTTTCTTGCCCGAAAAATATTCTCTTATAATGATTATATACTGCAACGGATAAAGCTATTTTAGCTTGGTCTTGACCGATTACGTACTCGTCCAGATATTTCTTGATTTCATGAGGTTTAGGAAGTACTTTGGGTTTGGATTTTTTAGGTTTTGGAGTGTTTTTTTTACCAAAAGCGGGTAATCTGCTAGTTCTTGACTCTTTGGGTTCTTTATTATATAAAGTTACTTCAGGTTCACCGTCAAGTATGTTTACACACAAATCTATACATTCGTCACAAATACATACTCCCGGTCCGGCTACGATCTTTTCAGCTTCTTCCTGAGGTTTCCCACAAAACGAACAGCATAAAGATCTACCATTTGTTCCTTTGTTAATAGTCATATAAAATCACCCTATTCCTAAATTTTGAAACCAGAATTTTTAGTTTTTAGATTCGTCTTTTTTGACCTCCGGGTCTCCTGTTCTGTTAAACATGATCTTATCTATGAGACCGTATTTCAGAGCCTCTTCAGCGTTCATGAAATTATCTCTTTCTGTATCATTGGCAATTGTTTCAACAGTCTGACCGGTTCTCTCAGCCAAAATTTTATTTAACTTAGCTTTTGTCTTCAAAATATGCTGGGCATGAATATTAATATCAGTCGCTTGACCTTTGGCGCCTCCACTTGGTTGATGAATCATGATTTCGCTGTTCGGAAGAGCATATCTCTTGCCTTTAGCGCCTGCTGCCAACAAAAATGCTCCCATGCTGGCCGCCAGACCCATACATATAGTAGAAACGTCACATTTAATATAATTCATCGTGTCAAAAATTGCAAGCCCATCACTCACTGAGCCACCGGGACTGTTAATATATAAATTTATATCTTTTTCGGAGTCTTGACCTTCGAGATATAATAACTGCGCGACAACAAGCCCTGCACTGGTAGAATTTACTTCTTCGTTTAGCATGACTATTCTGTCGTTCAATAATCTCGAAAAAATATCATAAGATCTCTCTCCGCGTCCAGTCTGCTCAACTACATACGGAATAAAACTACTATTAATTTTTTCTGAACTCATTCAGCAAAAACCCCTTAAAATAAATTTTTAATTAAAAGCTATATTCTCGATAAATTTAATACATTTTTCTCTTTTTAATTCTATTCTGTAAGTTTCCGGAGGAGCAAGTTTTTTGATTCTGTCTACAGATATTTTTGTGGTTTCGCTCATTTCAGTATATTTTTTCTCGAGCTCTTCATCGGAAATCTCTATTTTTTCTAGCTCTATAATTTTCTCGAGAGCTAAATCATATTTAATATTATCAATAGCTTCATCTCTGTAATTATCGTACATTTCTTGTTTAGATAATCCCAGACAATCCATGTACATTTCCAGATTTAAATTTTGTTGTCTTAATTGACGGTCCATGTTTTTCAAGAAATGATTTATTTCATGTCTAACCAGAGCTTCAGGGATTTCGACTTTGGTCATTTCAATAAGATCTTTTCTCAATGCAACTCTTTTTTTGCCTTCAATATTTTGTTTTTGTTCTTTCTCTAAAACTTCTTTTAAAGAATTTTTGTATTCTTCAAGAGTATTATATTCACTTATGTCTTTGACAAATTCATCATCAAGCTCAGGCAATTCTTTCTTTTGAATACCATTTAATTTTATACTGAATACTGCGTCTTTTCCTGATAAACTTTTTACATGATAGTCCTCGGGGAACTTAACAGAAATATCAAATTCTTCTCCAATTTTATGTCCGATAATTTGCTCTTCAAAACCAGGTATAAACTGGCCGGAACCTACAGTCAACTCGAAATTTTCAGCTGTTCCGCCGGTAAATTCTTCTCCTTCTACTTTACCTGCGAAATTTATATTAACTACATCTTTGTTTTCTACAAGACTGTTTTCTTCGCAATTTACTAATCTGGCGTTGTTTTCACGGACTCTTTCAAGCTCTTCCTGAATATCTTTTTCTGTGATTTCTTCAAATTTTTCGCTTTTAACTTTAATAGACTTGTAATCGCCTATTTCAACTTCAGGCATTACGGTAACTTTTAATTTAAAATTCAAGCCTTCTTCTTTGCTCATTTTTACAAGATCAAAATCAATTTTATCATCTATTATTTGCAAATTTGCTTCTTTGGCGGCCATATCTAAAGCATCCGGATATAGAATATTTATTGCGTCTTCGTAAAATACATTCTCACCGTAATATTTTTCTATGAATTTTTTGGGGGCTTTGCCCTTACGGAATCCCGGTACAGTCATTTTATTTTTCTGTTTGTTATAAGCTTTATCAACAGCTTTGTTAAATTCCTCAGGCGTTATTTCTATGTCCAGTTCGTAACGATTTGTTTCCACCTTATTAGACGACTTTAAATTCATTTGCTTTTGACCATCCTTCCAATATACGTAATATATACCAAAAAAATATTTTTAAGAGATTTGAATCGGACAAAAATTTAAATAATCACATGAGATTAATTTTAAATTTATGTTTTTGTATTCTCCTTCTATAACACGCCGTGAAGACCTGTTACCATGTATGTGTCCATAATAACATTTGTTGACTTGTTTTTCAATTAAAATATCTATAATTTCTTTTGACTCGTCACGACCGTACACCGGCGGGTAATGCAAAAATACTATCGGCTCCAACTTTTTTTCTATCGCTATATCTAAAGAGCGTGCCAATCTTCCTACTTCTCGAGCAAAAATTTTCTTGTCTTGCTCTGTTTCGGGCCTGTACATCCAGCCCCGTGTCCCACATATACAATAATTTTCTATCTCGTACGCACAATTATGTAACAAATTTATAGTATTAAAATTATTAGTATTTAAAAAATTTGTAATTTTGTTAACTGTGCTCCACCAGTAATCATGATTTCCTTTGAGAATAATTTTTCTTCCGGGCAAATTATTTAAAAATTCAAAATCTTTTACTGAATCTTCGAGTCGCATTGCCCATGAAATGTCCCCGGCTATCACAACCGTGTCTTCCGGTGTAATTTTTTCTCTCCAGTTTTTCTCTAATTTATTTACATAATCATCCCAACCCGGGAAAACATTCATATTCTTTTTCTCGTCACTTAAACACAAATGTAAATCTGATATCGCGTAAATTCCCATTAGTTCTCCTTTTATTTTTTATTTATAATTTATTAAAAATATTTAACGCAAAAATTATAACTATTATCAAAAAATATTTTATTTAATATATTTTCTTTGTAATTTTTTGTCAAAAAGTAATTATATAAATTTTCCGTTAGTTCTATGCTCTTAAGCTCGTCTATTACTTCGCATCCGTCAAAGTCACTCCCAATACTAATAATATCTTCGCCTCCCATAGATAAAAAATAATCTACATGTCTATAAATATCGTCAAAACCAGGATTTTTATTATTGCTTAAAAATTCTTTGTAAAAATTTATTCCTATTAGTCCGTCAGTCTGTTTTTTTATAGCTTCAAACTGATCTTTTGTGATATTTCTTCTGTGACTACAAATATCTTTTGAGTTACTGTGAGTTAAAATTACTGGTCTATTAGCAAATTCAATTATATCATAAAATAATTTTTCGCTGCTGTGTGACAAGTCTATTATTATTTTATTTTTTTCGAGTTCCCGAACTAATTTTTTACCAAATTCCGTCAGACCTCTGGGGTTTTCAACTTCTACGCCGTCCCCTGATTCTGTACGACCGTTCCAAGTCATAGTAATAATCTTGACTCCAATATCTCTTAAATATTTAACTATATTTAAATCTCTTTTTATAACTCTTGAGCTCTCGACTGTCAAAATTACTCCGCTGCTAATTTTGCTTTTTTTATCTAAATTTCTATAAATATTAATATTATTTTTCTCACACTCTGAAAAAAACTTATTTTTACATTTCTCAAAAAATTCTGAGATTTTTTCGTCAGGAATTTCATCCGGAATCCAAATCGCACAGCAAATTATAAATAAATCTTTGTTTTTAATCCTCGAAAAATCTATGTTAAAATTATTATTACAAATTCCTTGAGATTCCGTGACCATACGATATATTAAATCACAATGTAAATCAAAATAATTCACAAACCCCAACTCCAAAATAATTCTTGTAATAATTTAATTTGTATTTATTATTACTCATAATCACTTCTGCAACGTCAAATCTCGGTTGTTTAGATATATCAAATTCGTTTATATAATTATATGCAGTTTTTATAATTCTGTGCTGTTTAGATATGTCAACCGCTTCAAGTCCTCTGTATAAACTGTTATTGTTCCGAGTCTTCACTTCTATAAATAATATATATTTAATATTTTCTGCTATTATATCTATTTCGCCGTACTTGCTGTGATAATTCGTCAGCAAAATCTCATAATTGTTCTTACGCAAAAAATTACATACTAAATTCTCGCCGTAATTCCCAATATTTTTATTATTATTCATAAATTTTATTTGTTTTTTAATTTATTGATATATTTTGGTCAGGAAACTCTTTCTATGTATCTCGCATGGACCGTGTTTTTTTATCATGTCTATATGTAATTTTGTGCCGTAACCTTTGTGATTTTCAAATTTATAATCTGAATAAATTTCAGACTGCTCAATCATATATCTATCTCTTGAAACTTTTGCCAAAATCGACGCACAAGCTATACTGTGCGACAAACTATCTCCTTTTATAATACACTCAATATGTGAATTTTTAATCTCAGGAGCACTATTGCCGTCAATCAAAATTATATTTATATTATTAATTTTTTGTTTTAAATTATTTATAGCTCGAGTCATAGCCAAATGCGTAGCTTTTAAAATATTTATCTCGTCAATTTCTTGTGCACTTGAAATTCCTATGGCATATCCGAGAGATTTCTCGCAAATTTGTTTATATAATTCTTCACGCTTTTTCGCACTTAATTTCTTCGAGTCATTTACGCCTTCTATTATGAAATTTCTCGGCAAAACTACTGCTGCAGCATATACCGGCCCTGCTAACGGTCCACGCCCCGCCTCGTCTACGCCGCAAATTATATTATCTTCAGAATCATAATATTTTTTTTCATACTCCAGCCAGTCCAACTTGTTTTTCCTCCAACTTATTTAATTAATTTATATCCGGCTTTTCGAGCATTATTTTTCCGAGTTTTCCCGATCTAAACTCCTCCAGTATCATATGAGCCGTCCTTGAAATATTTATTTCTCCACCGGAAATTAATATATTACGATTTTTTCCAATCAAATTCAAAATCTCATAAGAACTCAACTCGTTTATATTTTCTTCTAAATCATATCTTGATATTAAATTATTTATATTTGAAATTTTTAATTTATTTATTAACTCAAAAGCAAGCTCTTCGGTATCTAAAATACTGTCTTTTATCGCACCTGTAAACGCCAGATTATTTGCAACTGTATTATTTTCGAGTCTCGGTGCCAAAACTCCGGGAGTGTCCAAAAGTTCAATATTATGTCCTACCGTAAACCACTGATTTCGG
This sequence comes from Clostridia bacterium, assembly GCA_017414725.1. Classification (GTDB taxonomy): domain Bacteria; phylum Bacillota; class Clostridia; order Oscillospirales; family Acutalibacteraceae; genus UMGS1491. The sequence goes on along the minus strand of JAFQKZ010000021.1, from coordinate 3,776 downwards.
CGCGTAACACCAGGTCTGTTTTCGACTTTTGCTTTAGAGTTACCTGAGATTCTATTTATAAACGCAGATTTTCCCGTGTTTGGTACACCTATAATCATGATCTTGATCTTTCGACCAATCATGTGCTTAGATCTCCAGCTCTCTAATTTATCATGCATAATTTCTTGCACTTTGTCTAGAAAATTCTTTATATATTTATTATTTTTTGTACTAAACAACACATAATTTATATTATTTTTTTTGTAATATTCTGTCCATAAATTTAAATCTTCATGTGTAACTAAATCTGTCTTGTTTAATACAATTAATCTCGGTTTATCCCCGCAAATTTCATTAAAATCTTTGTTTCGACTCGAAAATATTATTCTAGAATCTACTATCTCAACTATTAAATCTACTAATTTTATGCTTTCTTTTAACTCACGCTTTGTCTTAGCCATGTGACCCGGAAACCAGTTAATTGCGGTTTTGGCTTGATTTTGTTCCATATATTTCACCTCTTTTCAGTGTTTAAATTAGATGACTTACTCAAAGTTTTTTTGATAACCAAACTGTTTCTGTACTAATTTTTATTAACTCACTATCTTATTATAGCATATATAATTTTTATATTCTTTCTGTTTCCTCTAACAACAAATCAAAGTCCGACTTATATAATTTGTCTTGTTTTATTCTATATTTTTCAAATTCGGTTAATGCTTTATCGCAAGCTATTTCGTGTGATATTTTGCCTGCATTATTTAATATATCTCTATCATCAGATAGCAAAAATTTATCTATTCTAGTTGCCCAATCTTCCATTGTCATCGGAATATATCTTCTCGCTCTATTTTCAGCAATTTCTAAAAAAGCGCTCACAATTCCTTTTAAATCTTGAAGTTCATATTTTGACAAATAATTTTTAGCAACTACAACATCTGATTCCATTATTTTACCATTAGGAAATCTTTTCCAAGAAGTAAGCCCCATGTTTTCTTTTCCAGAATCTGCTCTATTATAAATAATTTCTGCCGCAGCCTGACAAGATACCGCATAATGCATTTTATTTTGAACTTTTTTAAAGAATTCGATTGTTATTGGAGATTTAGAATCATAATCAATACTAGTTGCATAAATATCAGTAATTTTTTGATAAAATCTTCTTTCTGATAGTCTTATTTCTCTTATTTCTTCTAGTAACTTTTCAAAATAATCTTTGTCTATAAACGACCCGTTTGTCATTCGTTCTTTATCGAGTACATACCCTTGGATAGTGAATTTCTTTAAAACATTGGTCGCCCATCTTCTGAATTGAGTCGCCCTCAAAGAATTTACTCTATAACCTACTGAAATAATTGCATCTAGATTATAAAATTCAATATTTCGTTTTACTTGCCTTTTCCCTTCTTTTTGAACTAATTCTATTTTGGAATAAGTTGAGTCTTTGTCTAACTCTTTTTCGTTATAAATATTAGTTAAATGCTTTGATATTGCCGGTTGTTCTATATTAAACAATTCTGCCATGGCTTTTTGAGTCATCCATAAAGTTTCATTTTCATATCTTACTTGTATACCTTTGCCTTTTTCTTGTACTTTAAATGTTATAAATTCTTCAGCACTACTTCTAATAATTAAATCTTTTACCATATCTTACTGCCTTCTAATTTTTTTATAAGTTTTATAGAAAGTTTTTTTATTAGTATACACCAACCTGTTTTCTTTTCTCAATACTATCTAAATTATTTGTATTCTTAAGCATTTCTCTCACCTGAGATTTATTATATAAAATTAATTTTAAATTGTCAATGAAAATCACGAATATAGTATGTGTGAATTAATGTTTTTTGAAATCAAATTATTATTTTCTATAATATATTAATCTCCAAATAATAAATTAAATTAGATGTTTTAAAATTGTCATTACAATATTTCGTAAAATTTCCCAGGGCATACACGTATTAAGGCATATAACTCTAATTCTGTTAGAGACGCAAGAATATATTTTATATCTAAGTTTAGCAACTCACTTATTTTATCAATATATAATTTTTTATGTTGACAGAGCAACTTATAACAAGCTTTAGTGTTGGGAGATAAATTGTAATTTTCTATCTTGTTTTGCTTGTCTTGATAATTTTTAACACCAAAATCACTTGATAATTTTTCAGAATTATTATAATCGTTATCAATAATGTTAGGAAAAGAGTCATGTTTATATTTATAATATTCGACTAAATCTTCTATATGAGTTACTATTTTAGCTCCATCTTCTAGCAAAGTTCGTGCACCGGAACACAGTGCACCATTAACGTTTAGCGGAACCACAAAAACGTCACGTCCTTGATCATTTGCCAGATTTGCTGTTATAAGTGAACCACTTTTTTGACCGGCCTCTACCACAATTGTTGCTACAGATAATCCGGAAATAATCCTATTTCTCATTGGAAAATTATAATTATGAGCAGAAGTGTCTGGAGGATACTCCGAAATTAACGCTCCGTGTTTCGAAATTCTATACCTTAACCTCGAGTTTTGCGAGAGATAATTAAAATTTATACCACAGCCTAATACAGCTATAGTAGGTTTCTCAGCGTTTATAGCACCTCTGTGTGCGGCGCTGTCGATTCCTAACGCTCCTCCACTAACAACGATAGCACCAGAAGTAGCTGCCCGTTTGGCTACTTCTTCAGCAACCTGTTCCCCAGCAAAACTTGCATTACGTGTACCAACTACAGCAATTTTAATCTTAGATTTTAATACAGATGAATTCCCTAAAACATATAAAACAGCCGGCGGATTCGCAATATGCCATAAATTATCAGGATATATACCATCAAACGGTACAACAATATCATAAGATAATCTATAACATTGTTCAAAAATTTGTTGTGCACTCTCAATAGAACTTGAATTTAATGCATCTATGTCATTATTTGTAAAAAAGCCACATAATCTCCAATCTCGCTCTTTTGCTTTAAAAAAACTTTCTATATCATTTTTGTATAAATCACAAATATATTTAATTTTATAATTTCCGTATTTTAATGCTTGCTGCAACCAAATCCAATAAACTCTTTTGTCCATTATCATCACCACTTTATTAAATTTGTATTTTTATTGTAATATTGTACAAAATTGTCTGTCTAATATCAAATCGAAATACTATGTGATTTCGCGCTAAAAAATTGATAGAACAAAAAAAGAAAACATTCAATATGGAAATAATAAAAGCCATAAAAATATATTCTTAATTACCAAATAAAATTAGGAACAAAATGGTATTTTTGTCTATTTTGTGTTTGTGCGGTATTGCCATAAATCGGCTAAATTAATATGCGAATAATCATTTTAATTGGTTATTTCTCGATCGCTCTTATAATTATGAATCGCGCTATTTTTATTACAACCTCTATTCAAGTAAATTGTATCATAATTAAAATTTTGGTTAACACGGAGAGCCCTAAGAAAGTTGACAATGGGAATCAGGGTAAAAACGAAGAGAGAGCAAGATGGTGTTTAAGATGATTGAAACGAAGTATAGCAAGAGAAAATTTATTGAAAGCAAGAACAAAAATTTTAAAGACAGCGAAAATAGTATCAAAAGAACAAAAAAACATCTAGATTTACGATGAAGAGGAGGAATATAATGTCTGAGATCAGCATTAACAGATTCAAGAGTAAAAGTTTGAGATTTGTTGTTAAAAGCGCGATAAACTCCATCGTAACAAATCTGAGAATAAACTGTAAAAGCATCAGAAAAATAAAACTCAGCTTTGGGAGCGTTATCAACTAAATTT